>CAMBRC010000002.1 GCA_945869965.1 Asaia bogorensis | reverse complement strand
ACTCCACTGTGAACATCCTTCCAGCCTCTCCATGCCCGTCATGGACATCAGAAAGGCCTAGCAGGACCGGTACACTTTGCCGCCGCCTTCAGGACGACCGCATCAACCGGTGAAGTGGTACACTTTGCAGCCGCTGTTTATAGCAGCAGTAGGCCGAATTTCAGCCACCAGCGGTTCAGCGGCGCCAGCAGCACCGGGCGGGCGAGGGAGACGACGGCCAGTGCTGCCGCCACGGCTAGCGCCCACCAGCGCGGGGCACTCGCGTAAAGCAGGGGGAAGGCCGCGACGAGGGCGAAAATCACGGCGAAGGTGAGGCCGAAGCTGCGGTCGGATGGTCCGGTGACGGCTTCCTGCCGGGCCAGTTCGCGGTCGATGTCGGTGGCCATGCGGTGGGTTTAACTCCGGCTCAGGCACGATAGGTTCAGGCACGTCAGTTTGCGCCGCGATCCCTGGGCGATTTGGACAGTTGGGCAGTGCGGTGGCGCTGTCAACGGCGGGTGTCCGGGGATGGGATGATGGTGCGAGCGTCGGCGCGGCACGCCTCGCGCCAGGCCGCGTCGCCAAGAGGAACGAAAGACGTGAGTCACGATATCGCTCGCCCGCGAATGGATGAAGTTTTTTTGCTTCTTTTTGTTCACAAAAAGAAGACTTTTTTTTTGGCGCAAAAAAGCCGCGCAGGTTGCCCCGCGCGGCTTTTGCCTTTGGCCTGGGCGTCAGGTGCCCGGGCGGGAGACTTCGGTTTCCTTGCAGGTGATGAATTCGAGCAGGACGGGGACGCCGTTCTTGGTTTGCTCGATGCCGCGCTTGATGGCCGGGATGATTTCGGCCGGGTCGGTGACGCGTTCGCCGTATCCGCCGAAGGCGCGGGCCATGGCCGCGTAGTCGCCGGAGATGTCGGTGGAGCGGTATTTCTCCGTGCTGACCTTCATGATGTGCAGCTCGATGGCCATCGAGAAGTTGTTCATCAGGATGGACATGATGGGGATGCGCTCGCGCACGCAGGTCTCGAAGTCCATGCCGGTGAAGCCGATGGCGGCATCGCCCCAGACGTTGATGCAGAGCTTGTCGGGCTTGGCCAGCTTGGCGCCCATGGCGAGGCCCAGGCCGTATCCGAGCTGGGTGGTTTTGCCCCAGCCGATGTAGCTGAGCGGGGTGGTGGCTTTCCAGAACGGCGAGAGCTGGTCACGGGGCGAGCCGGCGTCGTGGGTGATGATGGTGTTGGCGACGTCGACGGTGTGCAGCAGGTCCCAGATCACGCGGTATGGCGAGAGCGGGGTTTCGTTGCTGGTCAGCTTCGGCATCCACTTTTCCATCCACCCCTTGTGGGAGGTGGCGATCTCGGCGGACACGGCGGTGGCGTCACGGTTGGCGGTGACGGTTTTGCCGAGTTCGGCGAGCATGGCATCGAGCGTCAGGCCGGCGTCGCCGATCAGGCCGATTTCGGCGCGGATGTCCTTGTTCAGGTGCATCGGGTCCAGGGTGGCGTGGATGATGCGCTTGCCGCCGGGGATTTTCACCGCGAAGGAGGTTTCGGTGAAGGAGCAGCCGACGCCGAAGATCACGTCGGCCTTGGCGAGGAATTCCGGCACGGCGCGCGGCATGGCCACACCGCCGGAGCCGAGCGAGAGCGGGTGGGTTTCGGGGAAGGAGCTTTTGCCGCCGAGCGAGGTGACGACGGGGATGGCGAGGAGTTCGGCGATCTTCTTGAGCTGCGGCCAGGCCTGGGCGTAATGCACGCCTTGGCCGGCGTAGATCACTGGGCGCTTGGCGCCGGCGAGGAGGGCGGCGGCTTCCTTGACGTGCGCGGGGTCAGGTCCGTAGCGGGTGGTCATGACGGGCGTGTAGTCCAGGGGCTCGGCGACTTCCTCGTTCCACATGTCGGCGGGGATTTCGACGACGACCGGGCCGCCGCGGCCGTTGCGCAGCTTGGTGAAGGCGCGGCGGAAGATGTTGCAGACTTCGGCGGCGATGTTGATGGGCTCGCTGCTTTTCACATACGGCTTCATCGCGATCGTCGAATTGAAGTTCGGGTCGATATGGGCGATGCGGCGGGCATAGCCCATCGGCAGGATCAGCACGGGGACCGACTCGCCGTAGCACTGGGCGACGCCGCCCATTGCGTTTTCGGCGCCGGGGCCGTGCTGCATGCAGAAGGCGCCGATGGTCTTGCCGGAGGTGACGCGGCTGATGGCGTCGGCCATGTGGATGCCGACGCGCTCCTGGCGGCACATCACCGGGCGGATGTCGGCGGCGGCGGCGTACTCGATGAGATGGTTGACGGGGTAGCCGCAGAGGATCTCGATCCCCTCGCGCTTCATGATTTCCGCGATTGCGTCGCCGAGCTTCATTCTGGGTCTCCCTTGGACGGATAATCGGGAGCCTAGGCGGGCGGGGGCGGGCTGGCAACGGGCGGGGGCGGGTTTTGGCATGCGTGGAGAGTGTGGCAGGAAGCAAGCAGTTCTTTTTTGGAAAAAAGAAACAAAAAACTCTTATCCGCTTGCTGATGGATGAAGTTTTTTTGCTTCTTTTTGTTCACAAAAAGAAGACCTTCCTTGCTACTCCGAGCGGACGACGGCGAGGCCAGTGGGGTCGAAGGTGACGTGGATGTCCTGGCCGGCGCGGTGGGGGGTGGTGACGTCGGGGGCGATGGCGAAGAGTTCGGCGTCGATGCCCGGGAGGGTGATGCCGTATTCCATGTGACCACCGAGATAGGCGGCGTGGGCGATGCGGCCGGGTAACCCGGAGCCGTCGGTCGACAGGCGGACAGCGTTTGGGCGGACGGCCAACAATGCCGGGCCCGGCGGGACGCCGCGATGGGGCAGGGGCAGGGTGAGGGGGCCGATGGTGGCTTCGCCCATGATGGCGTCGGTGTGGCGCAGGGTGGCGGGGAGGAGGTTGGCGTTGCCGATGAAGTCGGCGACGAAGCGGCTGGCGGGTTGTTCGTAGAGTTCGCGGGGGGTGCCGTCCTGGGCGATGCGGGCCTGGCTCATGACGATGATGCGGTCGGAGACGGCGAGGGCTTCTTCCTGGTCGTGGGTGACGTAGACCACGGTGAGGCGGAGGTCCTGTTGCAGGGCGCGGATTTCGTCGCGCACGCGGCGGCGGAGCTTGGCGTCGAGGTTGGAGAGGGGTTCGTCGAAGAGCAGGACCTTGGGTTCCAGGACGATGGCGCGGGCGACGGCGACGCGTTGTTGCTGGCCGCCGGAGAGTTCGCTGGGCAGGCGGTGTTCGAAGCCGGTGAGGCCGACGAGGCGGAGTTTTTCGGCGGCGCGGGCTTCGGCTTCGGGGCGTTTGAGGCCCGACGCACGTAAGCCGTAGCAAGCGTTTTCCATGACGGTCATGTGGGGGAACAGGGCGTAGGACTGGAACACCATGGAGACGTCGCGGTCGGCGGCGGAGAGGGTGGTGACGTCGGCGCCGTCGATCTCGATGCGGCCTTCGGAGGCGTGTTCGAGGCCGGCGATGAGGCGCAGGGTGGTGGTTTTGCCGCAGCCGGAGGGGCCGAGGAGGGTGACGAGGGAGGCCGGCGCGATGTCGAAGCTGACGGCGTCGACGGCGGCGATGGGGCCGTAGCGTTTGGTGACGGCTCGGAAGGTGACGGCGGCCAGGGGGGCGGTTGAATTGGTCATGATCCCGCTAGTCCGATGGGGGGTGGGGTACCGGTGTTGGCAGTTCGTCGGCCGATGCGCTGTTCGCCGACCAGGGCGCGGATGGCGATGAGGGCAGCGAGCATCACCACGATCAGGACGGCAGAATAGGCCAGGGCGATGCCGTGTTCGCCGATCTCGGCCCGGCCGACGATGTAGACGGTGGCGAGCTGGTATTCGGCGGTGGTGAGGAAGATGACCGCGGAGACCGAGGTGACCGCGCGCACGAAGCTGTAGATCATGGCGGCGATGATGGCCGGGCGCAGGATCGGCAGGATGACCAGGCGGAAGGTGCGCCAGGAGCGGGCGCCGAGGGTGAGCGAGGCTTCGTCCAGGCTCTTGTCGATCTGGCTCAGGCTGGCCATGCCCGCCCGGATGCCGACCGGCATGTTGCGGAACAGGAAGGCGAGGATGAGGATCAGGCCGGTGCCGGTGAGTTCGACCGGGGGGGTGTTGAAGGCCAGGATGTAGCTGATGCCGATCACCGTGCCGGGGATGGCGAAGCTCATCATGGTGAGGAATTCGAAGGCGGTGCGGCCGCGGAATTGCTGGCGGGCGAGCAGCCAGGCGGTGAGCAGACCGAAGGCGGCGGTGAGTGGCATCGACAGGGCGGAGAGCTGCATGGTGGTGAGGAAGCTGCTCCAGGCCGAGCCGCTGAGGAACCAGCCGCCGACGCCGTGGTCGATGGAAAAGGCGGTGAGGAAGTATTTGAGCGTTGGGGTGTGGTCCCGCCCGACCGAGACGACGAAGCCCCCGCCGAGGATGATGCCGTAGACCACCACGGTCAGGAGGAGCCAGGGCAGGACGGTGGTGTAGCACAGGGCGCGCAGGCCGAGCGGCAGCGGGGGCGGGATGCCGCCGTCGCCCTTGCCGGTGACGGTGGTGTAGCTGCGGGTGCCGACCCAGAAGCGCTGGGCGGTGAAGGCGGCCATGGTGAAGGCGAGCAGGACCACGCCGAGGACGGCGGCGCGGCCCTGGTCCTGGGCGGCGCCGACGACGGCGAAGAAGATGTCGGTGGAGAGGACGTTGAAGCTGCCGCCGAGCATCAGCGGGTTGCCGAAATCGGCCATGCTTTCGATGAAGCCGATCAGGAAGGCGTTGGCCACGCCTGGGCGGATCAGCGGCCAGGTGATGGTGCGGAAAATGCGCCAGCGGCTGGCGCGCAGGGTGCCGGCGGCTTCTTCGAGGCTGGGCGCGACGGATTGCAGGACGCCGACCAGGACCAGGAAGGCGA
This sequence comes from Asaia bogorensis, assembly GCA_945869965.1. GTDB lineage: Bacteria > Pseudomonadota > Alphaproteobacteria > Acetobacterales > Acetobacteraceae > CAMDGX01. The sequence goes on along the minus strand of CAMBRC010000002.1, from coordinate 104,384 downwards.
TCGGGGTGAAGGCGAGGAGCTGGGCAATGGTGACGCCGGGCCAGCCGTAGAGCCAGCGGGTGCGGGGGATGTCGAAGTTCTGGTAGAGGAAGGTGGTGACGAAGCCCGCCCGGCCGAACATCAGGATCAGCGCGAGGCCGATGACGAAGGGCGGGGTGATCACCGGCAGCAGCGAGAGCATGCGGATCGGGCCCTTGAGCGGCAGGCCGGTGCGCAGGGCGACCAGCGCGAATGCGAGGCCCAGGAGGGTGGAGAGCAGGCCGACCAGGACGGCCAGCGCCAGGGTGTTCCAGGCGGCACCGCAATTGCCGGCGCCGGTGAGGCATTCCAGGCCCCAGATCGAACGGTCGGTGAACTTCTCCCAGAACAGGCCTGGCGCGAAGCCGCCGTTGTTGTCGCGCACGGCGGAGATCAGCACGGTCATCACCGGCCAGAACACGAAGAGCAGGATGGCGCCGAGGATCAGCAGGATCGAGCCGAGGACGAACATGTCGCCGCGGCACCAGCCCTGGCGGGCGAGGCCGGCGGCGGCGAGCATGGTGCAGGCGAAGGCGTAGGCCAGGGCGCCCCAGCCCAGCGCGGGTTGGGTCGGCGTGCCGCCGAGCAGGGAGCCCAGCCAGGTCCATGCCCAGCCTTTGTGGGTGATGGCGAAGCCTTCCAGGCAGAGCCAAGCGAGGCCGAACAGGCTGGCGGCGACGAGCAGGCGGGGCATGTCGCGCCAGGCGGCGAGCAGGGCGACCACTGGCGCGGCGAGGAGGGGGAGCAGCCACGGCCGGGGCCAAGCGGCGGCGGCCAGCGGCAGTGCGTCGCCGGCGAGCAGGCTGGTCCAGAGCTTCTCCTGGCCGTACCAGGGCAGCAGCAGCACGACCAGCGCCAGGGTGGCGGCCCAGGCGCGGGCGGTCAGCGACATGAGGTGGTGGCCGTTACCGCGGCGCGCCCTTCACTTCGGTGGTCCAGCGGCCGAGCAGGCGGCGGCGTTCGGCGGTGGAGCCGTATTTGGCGAAGTCGTAGTCGATCAGCTTGATCTGGCTGAGGTCGGGCGCGTCCTTGGGGATCGGTACGTCAGAGTTCGAAGGCACCTGGAAGGAGCCGTACTCGGGCATGATGCGCTGGGCGGAGACACCGAGGGCCCAGTCGTAGAACTTGCGAGCGTCGGCGGCGTTGCGGCTGCCCTTGATCAGGCTCATCGAGCCGACTTCGTAGCCGGTGCCTTCGCAGGGGGAGACGGTGACCAGGGGCTTGCCGGTCAGCGTCACCATGACGACGTCGTGCTGGAAGGCGACGCCGATCAGGGTTTCGCCCTGGCCGGCGGCCATGACCGGGGCGGAGCCGGATTTGGTGTAGTCGTTGATGTTGCGGTGCAGTTTCTTCAGGTAGTCGAAGGCTTGCTCCTCGCCCCAGAGCTGCACCAGGGTCGCGAGCATGGTGTAGGCGGTGCCGGAGGAGTTGGGGTCGGCCATCTGGACCTCGCCCTTGAACTCAGGCTTCAGCAGGTCGGCCCAGCATTTGGGCGCGGTGAGCTTCTTGCGGGCGAGTTCCTCGCGGTTATAGCCGTAGCCGAGGGCGCCCATGTAGACGCCGACGGTGCGGTAATTCGAGCGTTCGGCTTGCTTGGTCGCCCAGTCGCGCATTTTCGGCAGCATGGGCGAGCGGTATTCCTCGGTCAGCCCTTCCTCGGCGGCCTGGAGATGGGGGTCGCCGGTGCCGGCCCACCAGAGGTCGCCGCGCGGGTTGTCCTTTTCGGCGCGGATGCGGGCGAAGGTTTCGCCGGAGGATTGGCGGGTCATCTCGGCCTTGATGCCGGTTTCCTTGGTGAAGAGGGTGACCAGGCCGCGGCAGATTTTTTCATCTGCGCTGCAATAGATCACGACGTCGGCGCGCGCGGGGGCGGCGGCGAGCAGGAGGGTGGCGAGAAGGAATGGTGCGACGTGGCGCATGGCGGGCCTCCCGAGGCGGTGGTTTTGTCAGGCAATACGCCGAGTGCGCGGCGGACTGCAACAGAACGGTCATAAAATCGTCATGCGGCTCAATTGCCGAGGCGCTGGGCCTGGCGGGCGGTGTCGGCGGCGGCGCGGGCAATGCGGACCTCGGCGCGGGTCGAGATTTCGGGCACGGCGACATCCCACCAATGGCCGCCGGCTTCGGTGCCGGTGGCGGGATCGGTTTTGAGCACGATGACGGTTGTGCGGTCGGCGGTGCGGGCGGTGGCGATGGCGGCTTCGAGTGCTGCGGTGCCGGTGACGGTGGTGGCGATGGCGCCGAGGCCGGTGGCCTGGGCGGCGAAATCGAAGACTGGGATGGCTGCGTGGCGGGCGGTGGACAGGAGGTTGTTGAAGCTGGCGCCGCCGGTGCCGCGTTGCAGCCGGTCGATGCAGCCGTAGCCGCCATTGTCGAGCAGGACGACGATCAGCTTCACGCCGAGCATGACCGAGGTGGCGAGTTCGGAGTTCATCATCAGCCAGGAGCCGTCGCCGAGCAGGACGACGACCTCACGGTCGGGCATAGCCATCTTCACACCGATGGCGCCGGCGATTTCGTAGCCCATGCACGAATAGCCGTATTCCAGGTGGTAGGTGCCCGGGCTGGTGGCGTTCCACAGCTTGTGCAATTCGCCGGGGAGGCCACCGGCGGCGGCGACGATGATGGCGGTTTCGGGGATGGCACGGCGGACGGCGCCGAGGACTTGCGCGTCGGTGGGGAGTGCCGTGTTGCTGGCGGCGGTGGCGCGGGCGGCGGCGTCGCGCCAGGGGGGCAGGGCGGCCTGGTATTGGGCAAGCCAAGTGCTGGGGGCTTGGTGGGTGGCGAGGGCGGTGGAGAGTGCCTGGAGGCCGAGATCGGCGTCCGCGACCAGCGGGGAGGACAGGCGTTTGGCGGCGTCGAACGGTTGGACGTTCAGGGCAATGATTTTTCGGGTGGGGTTCTGGTAGAGTGCCCAGGAGCCGGTGGCGAAGTCGCCGAGGCGGGTGCCGACGGCCAGGATCAGGTCGGCTTGTTCGGCGGCCTGGTTGGCCGCGGCGGTGCCGGAGACGCCGATGGCGCCGAGGTTGAGGGGGTGGTCGTGCGGGAGGGCGCTTTTGCCGGCCTGGGTTTCGCTGACCGGGATGGCGTGGGTTTCGGCGAAGCGGGCCAGGGTGTCGGTGGCGCCGGCATAGTGGACACCGCCGCCGGCGATGATGAGGGGGGATTTGGCGGCGCGCAGCAGGGCGGTGGCGTCGGCGAGTTCGAGGCCGTCCGGTGGCGGGCGGCGGATGCGCCAGAGGCGGGGGGCGAAGAAGGATTCAGGGTAGTCGAAGGCTTCGGCTTGGGTGTCCTGGCACAAGGCGAGGGTGACCGGGCCGCATTGGGCGGGGTCGGTCAGGACGGCCATGGCGCGGGGCAGGGCGGTCAGCAGTTGTTCCGGGCGGGCAATGCGGTCGAAAAACCGGGAAACCGGGCGGAAGCAGTCGTTGGCGGAGATGGTGCCGTCCTCGAAATCCTCGACCTGTTGCAGGACGGGGTCGGGGCGCCGTCCGGCGAAGATGTCGCCGGGGAGGAGCAGGATGGGCAGGCGGTTGACATGGGCGGTGGCGGCGGCGGTGACCATGTTGGTGGCGCCGGGGCCGATCGAGGAGGTGACAGCCATCATGCGGCGGCGGCGCATTGCCTTGGCATAGGCGACGGCGGCGAGTGCCATGGATTGCTCGTTCTGACCGCGGTACGTTGGCAAGGCGTCGCCGGCTTCGTACAGGGCCTCGCCCATGGCGGCGACGTTGCCGTGGCCGAAGATCGCCCAGATGCCGGCGAAGAGCGGGACCTCGGCGCCGTCGACTGTTGTTCGTTGGGCGGCGAGGAAGCGCACCACGGCCTGGGCGCAGGTCAGCCGGATGGTGGTCATGGTGTCCTCCGTGTTCGCGCGCCATTGTCCATCGGCGCCGGGCGGGAGACAATCGCGGTGCCGGCAGGGGAGGTTTCATGCTCGACATCGCGGTGATCGGGGCGGGGCGGATCGGCCAGATCCATGCGCGCAATGTGGCCGCCCATGCCGGCGCACGGCTGGTGGGCATCTGCGACCCCGATGTCATGGCGGCCGAGCGGTTGGCGGCTTCGTGCGGTAGCGCGGTGATCGGGTTGGACGCGGCGTTCGAGGCCGCGGCGGTGCTGATCGCGTCGCCGACGCCGACCCATGCCGGGTTCATCGAGCGGGCGGCGGCGGCCGGGCGGGCAGTGTTCTGCGAGAAGCCGATCGACCTGGATGCGGAGCGGGCGCGGGCCTGTGTCGAGGTGGCGGAGCGGGCGGGCATCCCGCTGATGATCGGGTTCAACCGGCGTTTCGATCCGCATTTCGCGGCGCTGAAGGCGGCGTTGGCGGGTGGGGAGATTGGGGCGCTGGAAGTGCTGGCGATCACCAGCCGGGATCCGAGCCCGCCACCACCAGCCTATGTCGCGGCCTCCGGCGGGTTGTTCCGCGACATGGCGATCCACGATTTCGACATGGCGCGGTTCCTGTTGGACGAGGCGGTGGTGGAGGTGTTTGCCGCCGCGTCCTGTCTGGTGGACCCGGGGATCGGGGCGGCGGGGGATGTCGACACCGCGCTGATCACGCTGCGGACCGCGTCCGGGCGGCTGTGCAGCATCAGCAATTCGCGGCGGGCGAGCTATGGCTATGACCAGCGGATCGAGGCGCATGGTGTGTTGGGGATGTTGCGGGCGGGCAATGTGCCGGTCAGCACGCTGGAACGGGCGGGGGCGGGGGGATTTACGACCGAGGTGGCGCTGCCGTTTTTTCTCGAGCGCTATGCGGCGGCGTATCGGGCGGAGTTGGATGCGTTCGTGGCGGGTGTTGTGGGGGGGCAGGCGGTGCGGCCGGATGGGCGCGACGGGTTGGCGGCGCTGCTGCTGGCGGATGCGGCGGCGGAGTCGCTGCGCAGCGGGCGGGCGGTGCGGTTGGTGGGCTGACGATGAGCGATACGCACGATCTGTTGCCGCTGCCGCTGGGAGGGGTAGCGCTGCATGGTCAGGAGGCCGGGCGGTATGTCGTCGCCGAAGGGCTGGCGGCGGCGGAGGCGCATGGGCGTTGGACCGACAGCGAGACGGTGCGGCTGCGCTTCCGGCTGCCGTTCAGGCCGGCGGGCGGGGTGGTGCTGCGGCTGGAATCGCTGGGTTATGTGGCGCGCGGCCTGGTGGCGGAGCAGCGGGTGGGGCTGTCGGTCAACGGGCACCGGTTGCAGCAGTGGAACGTCAAGGACGCGGCGATGCGGGTGCGTCGGCTTGATGTGCCGGAGTCGGTGTTGGCGGAGTCCGGCGAGGTCGTGCTGGAGATGCGGATCCTGACTGGGGTGCGTCCGGCGCTGCTGGGGCTGGGCGATGACATGCGCTATCTCGGGCTGATGCTGGGGCGGCTGTCGTGGGAGGAGGGGCAGGTGCGGCGGCCCTTCGACCTGTCGGGCGAGCGCGGACGGCCGGTGGGGCGGGAGTCCCGAATGAGCTTCGATGCCAAGATCGACAGCGAGTTCTGGACGCGTTTCGTCACCGGGCCGGCCGTGCTGGATGTCGGTTTCCAGGGCTACGATACCTTGGGCGAGGTGGTGCCGATCCTGCCGGGGGCGATCGGGGTGGATATCGATTATCCTGGCTATGACGGGCGCTTCCTGCCGTTTGCGAGCGACAGCCAGGATGCGGTTTATTCCAGCCACTGCCTGGAGCACATTCCCGATTACATCACGGCGATCCAGGAATGGCACCGTGTGGTGCGCGTGGGCGGGCACATCATTACCGTGGTGCCGAGTGCCCATCTGTATGAGCGCCGGCGGCGCACGCCTTCGCGGTGGAATCCCGATCACAAGCGGGTCTATACGCCGGCCTCCCTGTTGGCGGAGTTCGAGGCAGCATTGGTGCCGAATTCCTATCGGGTGCGGCATCTGGTGGAGAACGATGCTGGTTACCAGTATGGCCTGCCGGCACATGTGCATGCCGAGGGGTGCCATGAGATCGAACTGGTGATCGAGAAGATCATCCCGCCGGACTGGAACTTGGCGGAATGAGCGATGCGGTGCGGCGGTTCGAGCTGGCCGCCTGGGAGAAGGCGCCGGCACATTATGCGAACGGGTTCGGGCGAGCGACGGAGGCGTTTGTACCGACGTTGCTGGATGCCTGCGGTGTCGGCGCGGGTGTGGCGCCGCGCTGATTATCGGACTGGGGTTTCGCGGCGCAGGAATGGCTTGGTGTGGTCGGCCAGGCCCTTGTAGGCGTAGGGGTCGACACCGGCGACCATGACGATGTCGCGGTTGTCGTCCAGGGTGCCGAGGCGGCCGTCCCAGGTCCACGGCAACAGGCTTTCGGCTGACATGTAGTGGTTGACCAGGGCACGGCGGAAGCCGGTTGAGCGGTTCTTCAGCGAGCGATGCAGCAGGTAGCCGTTGAAGAAGACGAGGCTGCCGGCTTTGACTTCCACCGGCACGGGGTCTTGGGCCGGGAAGCCGTGGGCCTCTCCGCCGCCGTCGAATTCATCGCTGCCGTGCGGGTGCATCGGCCAGAGGATGCCGGGCTTGTGGCTGCCGGGCAGGACCCAGAGGCAGCCATTCTCGATGGTGGCGTCGTCCAAGGCGATCCAACCACCGGCGAGCGAGCGGTCCCTGGTGGGGATGTAGAACTCGTCCTGGTGCCAGGCCTGGCCGGGCTTGCCGGCGTTCTTGACGAACATCATCGACTGCATCGCCTTGACGTTCGGGCCGATGATGGCGGTGAGGATGTTCGCGATGCCGGGATGGGCCATGACGTCGCGCATTGGCGCCGAGAGCTTGTGCGGGAAGTGCAGGCACAGCACGTCCTCGAAGCGGACCTCGCCGTCGGGCTTGAGCAGGGCGCCGTGGTCGCGGCAGATGCGGGCGCCTTCTTCGTTCAGGGCGGCGACCTCGGCTTGGGTGAGCACGTTTTTGACCACGAGATAGCCGTTCTCGGTGTAGTGGCGGTGCCAGGCTTCACGGATCATGTTGGGGTTCCTCAGGGGAAGGAAGAATCTTCTTTTTCTGTAGAAAAAGAAGCAAAAAGACTTTCATCCATTTGCCCGATGTTGAACGCGGGAGCCAAACGGATGAAAGTTTTTTGGTTCTTTTTTTCAAAAAAGAACATGCTTTTATCTGCCTGTGAAAACCGGCCGCCGCTTCTCCAGAAACGCCCGCGTGCCCTCCGCATGGTCGGCGCTGGTGGCGCACTGGGCGATGATGGCCTCGGCGGCGGCGAGGTCGCGTTTGCTTTCGTCACGGGCGAGCTCGCGCAGGGCGAGTTTGGCGCCGCGTTGGGTGAGCGGTGCGCCGGCGGCGATGGCAGCGATATAATCGGTGGCGAAGGCGTCGATGGCGTCGTCGGCCAGCACGTGGTTGACCATGCCCAGCCGCAGCGCCTCGGCAGCGTTGTATTGGCGGGCGGTGAACATGATCTCCTTGGCGGTGGACAAGCCGACCAGCTCGACGATGCGGCGCAGGCCGTCGACCGGGTAGCCGATGGAGAGTTTGGCGGCGGGGATGCCGAAGCGGGCGGCTTCGTTGGCCAGGCGCAGGTCGCAGCTGATGGCCAGCGCCATGCCGCCGCCGAGGCACCAGCCGCGGATGATGGCCACGGTGGGCTTGGAGACGCCGTGCACGGTGGCGCAGGCGGTGGAGAAGGCGCCGCCGCCACGGGTGACCGGGCCTTCGGCGGATTCGAAGCGCGAGATGTCTGCACCCGAGGCGAAGGCTTTTCGGCCATGGCCCTCGATGGTGATGACGCGGACGTCCGGGTCGGCGTCATGGGCGAGGGCCGCTTCGGTGATCGCCGTCCACATCGGGTTGGAGATGGCGTTGTGGCGGTGCGGGTTGTCGATGGTGATGGTGCCGATGGCGCCGTTGCGCTCCGTGATGATCCTGCCGTCGCCGCTCATGCCTGGTCTCCTGTCCTCGTGCCGATTATGCGTCCAGACGATGGCAGGCGGCGAGATGGCCGGCCGCACCTTCGCGCAGCACTGGGGTGTCGATCTTGCAGCGGTCCATGACGTACGGGCAGCGGGTGTGGAAGGCGCAGCCGGGCGGCGGGCGGACTGGGCTGGGGACATCGCCTTGCAGCAGAGTCTTCTTGCGCTTGAGGCGCGGGTTGGGGACGGGGACGGCGGCGAGCAGGGCCTCGGTGTACGGGTGCTGCGGGCGAAGGAACAGGTCGCGCTTGTCGGCGTATTCGACGATCTTGCCGAGGTACATGACAGCGACGCGATGGCTGATGTGTTCCACGACAGCGAGGTCGTGGGCGATGAACAGATAGGACAGCCGGTGTTCGCGCTGGAGGTCCATCAGCAGGTTGATCACCTGCGCCTGGATCGAGACGTCGAGTGCCGAGACCGGTTCGTCGGCGACGATCAAGCGGGGGTTGAGGGCGAGAGCGCGGGCGATGGAGACGCGCTGGCGCTGGCCGCCGGAGAACTGGTGCGGGAAGTTGCCCATCTGGGCGGCGCGCAGGCCGACCTGTTGGAAGATTTCGGCGGTGCGTTCGTCGGCTTCGCGGCCGCTGGCGACGTCGTGGACCAGGAGGGGTTCGCGCACGATGCTGCCCGCGGTCATGCGCGGGTTCAATGAACTGAACGGGTCCTGGAAGACCATCTGCATCTGGCGGCGGAACGGCCGCATATCGGTCTTTGACAAGCGGGTGACGTCGGTACCGCCGAGGCGAATAGTGCCGTCCGTTGGTTCGACCAATCGCATGACGGTGCGCGCCACGGTTGATTTGCCGCAACCGCTTTCGCCGACGAGGCCGAGAGTTTCGCCCTCGGCGATGCTGAAGCTGACACCGTCGACCGCGTGGACCTGCCCTACGACGCGGCGAAGCAGGCCCTTGCGGACGGGGAAGTGCTTCTTGAGGCCTTCAACCTCGATTACCGGGGCGGTCATGGCGCGCTTCCGTACAGGCGTTCGGCGTGCCAGCAGGCAACCCAATGGTTCGGACGACGCTCCACAAAATCCGGATAGGTGGTGCTGCAGGTATCGTCGGCATGGGCGCAGCGCGGGGCGAAGGCGCAGCCCTGGGGCAGGGCGGACAGGGCGGGGACCATGCCGGGGATTTCCTGTAGCCGTTCCACAACAGGGCCGCCGCTGAGGACACCAAGGCGCGGCACGGAGGCCATGAGCCCATGGGTGTAGGGATGCAGCGGGGTGTCGAACAGATCCTCGACGCGGGCTTCCTCGATCTTGCGGCCGGCATACATCACCACCACGCGGTGGGCGGTTTCGGCCACCACGCCGAGGTCGTGGGTGATCAGGATAACCGCGGTGCCGCGTTCGTCCTGAAGTTTGACGATCAGGTCCAGGATTTGTGCCTGGATGGTGACATCCAGCGCCGTGGTCGGCTCGTCGGCAATCAGCACTTTCGGGTTGCAGGCCAGTGCCATGGCGATCATGGCGCGCTGGCGCATCCCGCCAGAAAGCTGGTGCGGGTATTCCCGGGCGCGTTGCACGGGTTCGGGGATGCGCACCAGGTTGAGCATCTCGACGGCACGGGCCCAGGCCTGGTCGTTGGAAACATCCTGGTGCAGGTGCACGGCCTCGGCGATCTGGTCGCCGATGGTGAGCACCGGGTTCAGGCTGGTCATCGGCTCCTGGAAGATCATCGAGATGTCGTTGCCGCGGACAGCGCGCATCTCCTCCTCGTCCAGTGCGAGGAGGTCGCGGCCCTCCAGTTTCACGGTGCCGGATTCGATACGTCCCGGCGGTGTGGGGACGAGGCGCATGACCGACAGCGCAGTGATGCTCTTGCCGCAGCCGGATTCGCCGACGATGGCCAGCACCTCGCCGCGGTTGACGTGGAATGACAGGTCGTCGACTGCCCGGACGAGGCCCTGGCGGGTGAAGAACAGGGTGCGAAGGCCCCGGACTTCGAGAATTGGGACCTCCGGGATCGGGGTGTCGCTCATCCGCGCTGCCTTGGGTCGAGGATATCGCGCAAGGCGTCACCGAGGAGGTTGGTGCCGAACACGGCGAGGCTGATCGCCAGGCCGGGGAAGATGACCAGCCAGGGGGCGCGGCGCATATACTCGGCGGCGGACTCGGACAGCATGCGGCCCCAGCTGGGATGCGGCTCCGGAACGCCGAGGCCAAGGAAGGACAATGAGGCTTCGGTCAGGATGGTGCTGCCGAGCTGGGCGGTGGCCAGCACGATCAGGGGGGCGATGGTGTTGGGCAGGATATGGCGGATGGCCAGGCGCCATTCGCTCATGCCGGTGGCCTGGGCGGCCTCGACGAAGGCGAGTTCACGCAGGGCCAAGGTGTTGGACCGGATGACGCGGGCAACCGAGGGCACCAGCGGAATGGCAATCGCGATGATGGTGTTTGGCAGCGACGGGCCGAGGGCGGCGGCGAACACCAATGCCAGCACCAGCAGCGGCAATGCCTGCATGACGTCCATGACCCGCTGCACGATCAGGTCGAACCAGCCGCCGAGATAGCCGCTCGCCAAGCCGATGGTGACGCCAAAGATGCAGCCCAGCGCGGTCGAGCCAATGCCGACGGCCAAAGAGATCCGTGCCCCGTAGACGATGCGGGCATAGACGTCGCGGCCCATGAAGTCCGCCCCCATGAGATGCGCACCGCCCGGGCCAGCGAGCGAGGCGCGCGGATTGGTGGCCAGCGGGCTCAGCTCGACGATAACGTCGGCAAAGACCGCGGCGAGCACGAACAGCACCATGATCACCGCCCCGATCGCCCCGAGCGGATAGGTGCGGACGAAGAACAGGGTGTGGCCCCAGGCACCGCTGGTGCCGGCGCCGGCGCGGTTGAGTTCGGATTGGTGGGATGCTGCGGCCATCGTCCTAGCCCGAATACTTGATGCGCGGGTCGAGCACGGCGTACAGCATGTCGACGATGAAGTTCACCACCACGACCACGACTGCGATCAGCATCACCAGGTTCTGCACGATCGGATAGTCGCGCGCGCGGATCGCCTCCACAAGGAAGCGGGCCACACCGGGGATGTTGAACACGGTCTCGGTGACAATCAGCCCGCCGATCAGGAAGGCCGCCTCGATGCCAATGACGGTGACCACCGGCAGCAGGGCGTTGCGCAAGGCATGGCGGTAATTCACCGAGCCACGAGAGGCGCCCTTGGCACGCGCGGTGCGGATGTAGTCCTGGCGCAGAACCTCCAGCATCGACGAACGGGTCAGCCGCATCACCAGCGCCGAGGAGCGAAAGCCGACAGCGGCGGCCGGCACCGCATAGATCAGGATCAGATGGCCCAGACTGGCGGGCCGGTCGGTGTAGATCGGCATGGTGTCCGTCCAGGTCACGAAAGCCATCAAAATCAGCAGCCCGAGCCAGAATGACGGCAGCGAAAGGCCGGAAAGGCTTAGCACGCGCAACAGATAATCGACGGGCGTGTTCTGGCGCACCGCGCTGATGACGCCCAGCGGCACGCCGATCAGCACCGAGAAGGCGAGCGCCAGGACGGCGAGTCGCGCCGTTATCGGAATGCGCGGGGCAATCTCCTCCAGGGTCGGCTTTTCGGAGACATAGGAATAGCCGAGGTCGCCGCGCGCGATGCCGCTGATCCAGCCGAGGTATTGCTGCGGCAACGACAGGTCGAGCCCGAGTTCGCGCGAAATGCGCGCCTTCTCAGCCGGGTCGACCATGCCGGCAGAGTCGAACAGGATGTCGACGATATTGCCGGGGACGACGCGCAGCAGGGTGAAGATGATCACCGAGATGCCGAACAGCGTCAGCAGCATCAGGCCAAAGCGGCGGAGCAGATACGCGCCCAAACGGGACTCCTGGAATGGGGACTGGGATGGTCTTGGGGTGTTAGGCCAGGGAGATTCTTCTTTTTCTGAAGAAAAAGAAGCAAAAAAACTTCATCCACTGGGCCGGGTGCCGACGACTGGCGCCCGGACCAATGGACAAAAGTTTTTTGGTTCTTTTTTCTAAAAAAGAACATCCTTCCTTTTAGCGGTTCAGCCAGACGTTCTCGAACCGATAGCGGTTGTAGTGGCTATTCAGCGCCGGATTGTACCCGATCACCTCCGGGTGCCAGCAGGTGCCCGAGTTGTTGTGCAGGATGATCGGGCGGGCCACGTCTTCCTGAAGGCGGCGGTCGATCTCCCACACCATCTGGCGGCGCTTCTCGAAATCAGCCTCCTGCGACTGGGCCTCGAACATCTTCTCCAACTCGGGATTGCAGTAGCCGGTGACATTGCGCTCGGACTTGCAGGAATAGTTCTCGAAGAAGCTTTGGTCGGGGTCGTCGACCGAGTTGCCGGTCAGGTTCAGGCCGACGGCGTAGTCCTTGCGGGCGACCTTGCCGAACCACACGCCAGTCTCGACGATTTCCAGTTCACCGTCGATGAAGATCTCTTTCAGGTGGTCGATCAGGATCACCGCGGGGTCGCGATAGGCGGCGATGTTTCGGGTGGATATCTTCACCGCCAGGCGCTTATCGGGGCCATAGCCGTTCTTTTCCATCAGCTTGCGGGCCTCCGCACGATTCTTGGCGATGTCCGGGTCATAACCGACCACGGTGCGCATCATCTCGGCCGGCATGCCCCAGACGCCCTCGGGGGCGGGCAGCATGGTGGTGCCGATCGCGGCCTCGCCCTCGGCAATGATGTCGTTGAAGGCTTTGCGGTCCATCGACAGTGCCATGGCGCGGCGGATTTCGGCGTTGTCGAAGGGCGGCTTGTCGCGATTGACGATCAGGTTGGTCGAGACGTTGACCGGCCCGGCGTGGCAGATCGCCTTTGGTGCCTGGGTGGTGATGTCCTTGCGAACCTGCTGGGTGACCTCGGAGGGAAAGGTTAGGTCGAGCCGGCCGGCGATGAAGGCCAGCATGGCGGTGGACCGGTTGGTGATGATCGGCATCTCGATGCCGTCGAGATAGGGCCGGCCCGGCTTCCAGTATTCGGTGTTGCGGGTCAGGCGGATGATCTCGTTCTGCTTGAACTCAGCCAGCTTGAACGGGCCCGTGCCGATCGGCTTGGTGCGCATGGTGGCTGCGTTGACGTGGCACGGGTAGATTGGCGTATAGCCGGAGGCGAGCATGTTCATCAGCGAGATCTGCGGCCGGCCGAGCTTGAAGGTGACTTCGAGGTCGCCGTTCGGCACCACCTCCAGGACGTTCTCGTACAGTGTGCGACGCGGGTTGGTGCGCAGCTTGTCGGTGGCGCGGCCGGCCACCAGTTCGAAGGTGCATTTCACGTCCGCCGCCGTGAACGGCTTGCCGTCATGCCACTTCACGCCGGGCTGCAGGGTGAAAGTGAGCGACTTTTTGTCGTCGCTCCAGGCCCATTTGGTGGCGAGTTCTGGGATGATGGTTTCCAGCGTGTCTTTCGGCTTGGTCGTGTCGTAGGTGATCAGGTTGTTGTAGATGCCCATGAACGGAGCATTCATCGAGAACGTCGCACCCTCATGGATCGAGGCGCTGGGCGGGTTGTCGCGCTGATACATGCGCAGCGTGCCGCCCTGTTTCGGCTGCTGGGCCACAGCGACGCTGGTGGCTGCGATTCCGGCCAGCATGATGGCCGAGGCAAACAAAACTCGCGTTTGGCGTTGCACGTCCCTGTCCTTCAATGTTGCGTTCGGCGATGTCGCGGTGGCGCCTGCCGGAATTCGGCAAACCATCGGCTCGCGTCTGGTTGCCCGCCGCATATCACACCAGCAGGCCGACGCAAATCAGTCATGCATGCGGCGTAGGCGAATTGGCATCCCGACGGTGCTCTGCGAGCATGCGCGAAACCGATGGGGACTGCGCATGCCCGACAACCTGGCGGATTTCGCCCGCCGCCATATCGCCCCGCGCGACCTGCTGGCTAGCGAGGTGTTCCCGCCCGACCTCTGGGCGGCGATGGCCCAGGCCGGGCTGTTCCGCATCGGCTTGCCGGCGGCGCATGGCGGCGACGGTGGCGGCTATGCCAGCATCGCGGCGGCCGAGCGGGTGCTGGTGGAGGCGGGCCAGTCCACCGGGTTGGCCGGGGTCTGGGGCGGGCACCTGATGGTGGCGCGCTGGTTCATCCTGGGCTTCGGCACGCCGGCCCAGCAAGCGCAGATCCTGCCGCGGGTGACGAGCGGTGGGCTCACCATAGGGGTGGGGATTTCCGAGCCCAAGGTGGGTGCGCACCCTAAGCTGCTGACCACGACAGCGACGCGCGAGGGCGATTCGTGGCGGCTGGACGGCGAGAAATCCTATGTCACCAACGGCAATATCGCCGGCATGTATGTGGTGCTGGCAATCACGGCGATGCAGGGCGATCGCAAACGCTATTCCTTCTTTCTGGTGCCGCGCGATGCCCCGGGGCTGGAGGTGATCGCGGCGCCAACGCCGGAGTCGATGCGCCCGGTCGGGCATGTGGCGCTGCGGCTGAACGGCTGCCGGGTGCCGGCCGATGCCTTGCTGGGCACCCAGGACGCGGCGTACGAGACCATGGCGCTGCCGTTCCGCGACGCCGAGGATGCCGTCGGCACCTCCGGCATGGCGGGCAACCTCGCCGGGCTGGTGCGGCTGTTGGGGGCGGAACTGGCACCGGCGCCAGCGGATGAAGTGCTGGCAGATGAGGTGCTGGGCGAACTCGGCGCGTTGGCCGGGTTGGCGGCGATCGCGGGGCCGGCGGCGGCGGCACTGGCGCGGGCGGTGGATGAGGGCACGGTGACGGCGGACGAGCCACAGGCGCTGTTGATCGGCCTGCGGCAGAATGCGGCCGGGTTCCATCGCCGGGCGGTGGCCTTTCGCGACGCTCACGCCACCCGGCGCAATCCGGTGCTGGATGCCCGGCTCAATTCGATCCAGACCTCGCTGTCCGTGGCGCGTGGGCCGCGGGCAATCCGCATGGCGCGGGCGGGGGCGCGTATGCTGCCGCCCGCTTGACTGCGACAATCGCCCGACTGCGACAATCGCCTGACCGCGACAAGCGCCGCCCGCTGGTCTAGATAGACCGCGACAGGCGCGGGATTGAGGACAGCAATGGTGGCTGAGACGGCGGCGACGGACACTCCCGAGGGCGGGCGCGACTTCATCCGCGACATTATTGCCGCGGATCTTGCCCAAAGCCGCGTGAAAGCCGTGGTGACGCGGTTTCCGCCGGAGCCCAACGGCTACCTGCATATCGGCCACGCCAAGTCGATTTGCCTGAACTTCGGCGTGGCGGCGGAGTTCGGCGGGCGCTGCCACCTGCGCTTCGACGACACCAACCCGACCAAGGAGGAACAGGAGTTCATCGACGCGATTGCCGCCGATGTGCGCTGGCTCGGCTTCGACTGGGGCGAGCACCTGTTTCATGCCTCGGACTACTTCGACCAGCTCTATGCCTGGGCCGAGCACCTGATCCGCAACGGTGATGCCTATGTCGACGACCAGTCACCCGACGAGATGCGCCAAGCCCGCGGCACCCTGACCGAGCCCGGCCGCAATTCGCCCTGGCGCGACCGCGCTGTCGAGGAGAACCTGGCGCTGTTCCGCGACATGCGCGCAGGCGCGTTCCCGAACGGTGCGCGGGTGCTGCGCGCGAAGATCGACATGGCGTCGGGCAACATCAACCTGCGCGATCCCGCGCTGTACCGCATCCTGCACGCCACGCACCCGCGCACCGGCGATGCCTGGTGCATCTACCCGACCTACGACTATGCGCATGGCCAGTCCGACGCCATCGAGGGCATCACCCATTCGCTGTGCACGCTGGAGTTCGAGGACCACAAGCCGCTGTACGAGTGGCTGCTGGATCGCCTGCCGATCGCGGCTCTGGGTCAGCCATCGCGCCCGCGCCAGTATGAGTTTGCCCGGCTGAACATCGCCGGCCTGGTGCTGTCCAAGCGCGTGCTGACGCGGCTGGTCTCCGGCGGACACGTGGCGGGCTGGGACGATCCGCGCATGCCCACCCTGGCCGGGTTGCGTCGGCGCGGCGTGCCGGCTCCGGCGTTGCGCGAGTTCATCAAGCGCGTCGGCATGGCGCGCGCGCAGTCGGTGGTGGACCCCGCGCTGCTGGATTTTTGCGTGCGCGAGGAGCTGAATCGCGCGGCGTCACGTCGCATGGCGGTGCTGCGGCCATTGCGGGTGATTATCGACAATTACCCCGAAGAACAAACCGAGACGTTGCCGGCGATCAACCACCCGGATGATCCCGCCCAGGGCACGCGCGGCGTGACCTTCAGCCGCGAGCTGTGGGTGGAGCAGGACGACTTCATGGAGGAACCGCCAAAGAAGTTCTTCCGCCTGTCGCCCGGCCGCGAGGTCCGCCTGCGCTACGGTTATTTCATCACCTGCCGCGAGGTGATCAAGGATGCCGCTGGCGTGGTGGTGGCGCTGCGCTGCACCTACGATCCCGCCACCAAGGGCGGCAACGCGCCGGATGGCCGCAAGGTGCAGGCAACGCTGCACTGGGTGAGCGCCGCCGATGCCGTGCCGGCCGAGCTGCGCCTCTACAACCCGCTGTTCTCGCGCGCCGATCCCGGTGCCGATGGCGATGTCTTCGCCGACCTCAACCTGGATTCGCTCGAGGTCCTGACCGGCTGCATGGCCGAGCCCGCACTCGCCGATGTCGCCCAGGGCGTCGCGGTGCAGTTCGAGCGCCAGGGCTATTTCTGCCCAGACCCCGACAGCAAGCCCGGCGCGCTGGTGTTCAACCGCACCGTCGGGCTGCGCGATACCTGGGCCAAGGAGAGCGGGCGCAACGCGCCGCCGGCGGTCGGCCGGGTGCGCGGCTGATCAGCCCTCGGGGATGCCGGCGCGGCGCAGGCCCTCGCAGAAGACGTCGACGGTGCCGGGCACTTGGTGGGCGTTGTTCAGGTTGACTTCCAGATGCCGGCGCGCGCTGGCGACGGTGAGGGCGGGCATCTGGGCCCGTAACTCTTGCGCGGACTGCCGCGCCTCGTCGATCCGGCCGAGCAGCCCGAGGCTGGCGGTGCGGTAGCGCAGGGCAGACGAGTTCCCCGGCCAGGCGCGTAGCGCCAGGGTCACGAATTCGAGAGCCCGTTCGTGTTGGCCATTGACGAAGTGAGCCACCGCTGCCGCGTGGTTTCGCAAGCCGGCACCTTCGAACGGGTTGAGCCGTGCGGCGCGCTCGACGTAGTCCATGACCTTCGCCAGCTGACCGGTATAAGAGTAAAGCATCGCGCCCAGGGTCAATCCGGTGGTCGAGTTCGGATGCAGCGTCAGCGCCTGTTCGATCAGGCCGATGCCGGCGTGCAGGTCATGGCATACGCCGAACGCATAGCCCGCGTTCGCCAAAACCTCGGGGTCGTTCATTCCGGTGGCCAACGCCTGCCCGACCAGCGCACCGATTTCGGCTCGAGCCGGCGCCGTGTCGGACAGCTGACCAGACGTGATTTTGCCCCAGATGCAGATGGCAAGGCGTGCCAGCGCCAGGGCATAATCGGGCTCCAGCGCGAGTGCCCGGCGCAACAGGGTTTCGCTGCCGTCCCGTTTCGCCCTGTCAAAGGTGATCAGTCCGGGTAGCGCCTGCAGCATCAGGTCGTACGCCCGCAGGTCCCCTGGCGGCTTGCGCTTTGCCCGCTCGATCTCGGCGCCGAGGATGCGCGGCTCGATGGCACCGATCAGGCTGGTCGCCACTTGGTCCTGCAGCTCGAAAACGTCCTCGATGCTGCCATCGAAGCGGTCGGCCCAGAGCTGCGTGCCGGTGGCGGCATCGGCGAGCTGGGCGGTGATACGCACCCGGTTGCCGCCACGGCGTACGCTACCCTCGACCACGTAGCGGACACCAAGCTCGCGGCCGACCTGCCTGGCATCCACCGCGCGGCCCTTGTAGGTGAAGCTGGAATTGCGGGCGATGACGAAGAAGGCGCGGATGCGCGACAGCGCGGTGATGACCTCCTCGGTCATGCCGTCGGCGAAGTATTCCTGCTCGGGATCGCCACCGATATTGGCAAACGGCAGCACGGCAACGGAGGGCTTGCCCGGCAGGTCGAGGACAGCGGGAGCCTCGGCGGCGAGGAGGGGCGCCCCGTTGTCCGGGATCGCCGTTGCCAAACGCTGCGCCAGTACCGCGACGTCCCCACCCTCGATCCATTGCCGCGTGGCCAGTTCGTAGCGCAACGCGGCGTTCGGTTGAACCGCGTCGAAGCGCACGGGATAGACGGCGATGCCCTGGGCGCTGGCCAGCGACAGCTCCTTCTTCACCTCGTCCGACCCATTCGCCGCCTCGGTCAGCAACAGCACCAGAGCGCGGGCGCCGGAGATCGCGCCGACGATCGCCTCCTGGTAGTTGGCGCCGAAGGCCACGTCGCGCCCGCTAATCCAGCAGGTGACGCCTTGCTCTTCCAACAGGCGCACCAGCGCTCGCGCCAGCTCGGCGTCGCGCGAGGCGTGGCTGATGAAGACCTGGCGCTCTGACACCGGAACAAACCTCCACTGGCTGGAACGGCATGATAGTGGAGACGGGCAGCGCGGCAACCGGACCGCCTGGTCAGCCGGCGTCGGTCCGGCGCGGATGAAGGGCGACCACGGCACGCGGCGCCGGGCGCAGCAGTGCCGCCAGGCCGAGCAGTTGTTTCCAGGGCCAGTAGCGCCGGTCGAGCAGCGCCATGCCTCGTGCTGCCTCGACCTCGGTGACGATCGCGGCGGTGGCGTCCAGCCAGGGGCCGGCGACAGTACCGCGCATATCGCAGGCGGCAATACGGCAGTGCGGATCGCGCCGCAGCCGTTTGATCTTGAACGCATCCGCGCGGCTATAGACATAGAGCGTGGCACCGTCCTCGTCCGGCGCAAACCACAGCGGCGTGCGCACTGCCGTGCCGTCGCGTCGATAGCTCTCCAGGTTGAGATAGCGCGACTGCGCCAACTGCTGCCACGCGGCGGTCATTTGCGTCGCTCCTCCGGCACCGAGATGCCAACCCATACCAGCCCCAAAAGCAACAGCACCGTGGTGAGCATGAACACCCATTCGATGCCGATGAACGCAGCCACCATGCCTCCGGTAATCGGGCCCATCGAGTTGCCGAGAAAATAGGCCGAGGAGGTCATGCCATAGGTGAAGCCGCGCTCCTCCGGTGGCGTCAGCCGGCCGATCAGCGCGTTGGTGATCGGCAGGATGCTACCGATGAACAGGCCGAGGCCGAAGCGCTCGGCGACGAACAGCAAATAGCTGTGCGAAAACGCCTGCGGTGCGGTCATCAAGGCCGCGCCGGCCAACGCCACCATCACCAGCCGCTTCTCGCCCCACCGATCCGAGGCTCGGCTCATCAACGGCACCGCGAAGATGCCGGCCAGCCCCGTCACCGACAGCGCTGCGCCTGCCAGGGTGGCGAGGTCCGGCCGGTCGCCCAGGATGTCCTGCACATACAGCGTCACCACCGGCTGCACCGCCTGGGTGGCGAACTGGGTCAGCAACAGCACCAGCACCAGTGCCGCCATGCTGCCATTGGACACCAGCAGCCGCATCGAGCTCAGGATCGAGCGCCCGCCCGGCTTCTGCTTCGGTGCCACGAAGTTCTCCGGCACCAGCCACCAGGCCAGTCCGAAGGCCAGCATCGACAGCCCGCCCCCAACAAAGAACGGCAGGCGATAGCTCCCGGTCAGGTCGGCGGTCGCCCCCCCGATCACCGGCCCGATCAGCGAGCCCACCAACTGCCCGCTGCTCATGATCCCAAGCGCCCAGCCCAGCCGGCGCTGCGGCACCTGGCTCGCGATCAGCACCACCGATGCCGCCGAGAACCCGGCGAACCCGCCCATGAGCACCCGGGCCGCCAGCAACTGCCAGACATCCTGCGCCAGCCCCATCAGCACCGTGCAGATCGAAATCGCGAAGGCCGAGCGCAGCACCATGAGCTTGCGGCCGTAGCGGTCGGCCACTCGGCCCCACATCGGCGAGGTGAAGGCAGCGACCAGCGATGTGATCGAGCCCAGGAAGCCCGCCCACATGAACAGATGGAAATCCGTCTGGACCCCAAGTTCCGGCAGGAACAGCGGCAGCACCGGGCTGTGGAAGGTGAAGGACAGCGTCATGATGACCTGCACCGCCACCATCGCCCAAAGCGTCACCCGCCACGCCGGCGAACCATCCTCGCCGCTGTCTGTCGCCGTCTCCGTCATCCGATCCCGAACCAGCCCGTGCGGTGCAGCATCGGCGCGGCAGGGGACGGTGTAAAGGCGACGGCTAGGTCATCGTTATCATGACATGCTTGCGATAGGCCGGCCGCTGCGCCAGCCGCTCGTACCATGCCTGCAGGTTCGGCAGCACCGGCAGGTCGTCGCGGGGGAACGGCAGGTTGAGCCAGCGGTAGCACACCGCCCCCACCGGAATGTCGCCCATGGTGAAATCCGCCCCGGCGACATAGGGCCGGCTCGCCAGATGTGCGTCCAGCCGCGCCCAGATCGCCGAGGTGGCCGGCCGGGCCGCGTCGATCGCCGCATTGTCGCGCTTTTCCGGCGGCGTACGGATCAGCCCCCAGAACAGCGTGGTCATGCCGGACATCACCGTGGTGGCCTGCCAGTCCATCCAGCGATCGGCCTCCCCGCGCGCGCCGGGATCGGCGGCCCACAGCGTGCCGGCGGCATGCTTGGCACACAGATACCGGACAATCGCGTTGCTCTCCCACAGCGTGTAGCCGTCATCGTCGATGGTCGGCACGACGCCGTTCGGATTCATCGCGCGGTACCATGGCTGGTCGTTTCCGCCAAACGCCCCGCCGACATCGGAGCGCTCGAAGGCCACGCCGCATTCATCAGCGGCCCACAGCGCCTTCTGCACGTTGATCGAATTGGCGCGGCCGTGGATTTTCAGCATGGAAGTCCTCCCTGTTCTCCCACAGGTTCGGTCGCCAGGGGCAAGCTGTAAAGCGCTGGTGCTGGCGTCGTGGCACGGGGATTTCGGCTTGTGCTGTCTGCCGCTGCGAAGGACAATGGCGCCGTGCAGGCGGGGTGCGCCGATGTCCACCTACCAGGGTACGCTGAAGCTGCGTGCCACCGGCACGGTCGAAGGCTCCGGGCTCGGCTTCGTGACCGAGGTGACCGCCCTGGTGCGGCTGTCCGTGCCCGCCTTGCTGCGCGAAACCTGGCTCACCGGCTCGTTCTTCCTCGAAGGTGCTGCGGTCACCACCCTGACCGATGCCGCGGGTGGCGTCACCCTGAGCGAGCGCGCCCTGCTCGGCGGGGCCGGAGGGTCCCCGGTCGTGCTGGACGAACTCGGCCTGCTGCTGCCGGGCTTTGGCTACGACGACGGCTATGCCTGGACCGGCAACGCCAGCTTCAATGCCGACCGTTCGGAGCTGCGCTACAGTGGCGCCGGCGCCTATGACGGCTACGTGGCGGACCGGGTCGAGCACGGCAGCTTCGACGCCAGCCTCACGCTTGCGATGGCGGACCATACCTACGACATCGACGCGACGGTGCTGGTGCAGGATGAGGGCGATGAGGGCGCGACACCGTTCGCCTTCCTGGTCACCCGCCATGGACCGTCCGATGTCACATCTGCCGTGTCCTGGCGGGTGGAGGCCGGATCCAACCGAGACTTTTACGCCGACGTCTTCTTCGACGGCATCTACCCGTCCGGCCGGCTGGAATTCGCACCGGGCGAGACGCAGAAGCTGCTGACCATCGCAGTGGCGGGTAACCGGGTTCAGCAGGCGGATACGGAATTCGTCGTCCGCCTGGACTATTCCGCCCAGCCCATCGTGCCGCTGAACCTGGTCGGCCGCGCCATCATCCGCAACGACGACACCCAGGCACTGCTGTCGCTCAGCTCGGCCGAGATTGTGTTGGACGAGGGCGATTCCGGCACCACCGCCTTCGAGTTCCACGTGGTGCGCACCGGCAATACCGAAAGTGCCACCACCTTCAGCTATGTCATGTCGCCACTGGCCCCCCACCGCGCCGGCGACGGTGACTTTGCCCCGGGCACGAAGACGGTGCTGGCGGTGACGATGGCGCCGGGCCAGACCGAGTACACGCTGCGCTTCGACGTCGTCGGCGATACCGAGGCGGAGCCGGACGAGCGGTTCCGGGTGGAGCTTTTCAATCCCGGCCGGGGAGCGGTGCTCGGCCGGTCGGTCGCCACCGGCACCATCCGCGGCGACGACGCGATCGTCGATCTCTCGGTGATCAGCGCCGTCACCGGCCTGGCCCTGCCGGCGACGCCGCAGTTCTATTATGGCCCGGTCGAGTTCATCGCCCGCGAGGCGATCATCGACGCGCCCGACGGCATGATCGTGACCACCGGCAGCCCGGACTGGTTCATCCGCTCCGGCAGCGGCAACGACGCCATTACAGCGCATAGCGGGCGCAACGTGCTGGATGGCGGCACCGGCTCCAACTTCCTCGTGGGCGGCAACGGCGAAGACAACTTCTTCCTCGATGCCCGCGGTGCCGCGGGTCCGATCTGGAGCACGGTCGTGGACCCGGGTGGCGGCGGCTACCTCACGTTTTGGGGCGTTTCGCCGGACACGCATGCCTTCATCTGGGAGGCGGCGCAGGGCGCGCCCGGCTTCACCGGCTTGACCCTGCATGCGCTGGCGCCAGACCGGCCAGCGGTGTCGGTGACCGTCGCCGGACTCCAGGCGAACGTCTATGGCAGCGTGCCGGTTGAGTGGGTCGCCCACCGCGACGCGGCCAGCGGCAGCGACTATGTGTTGGTGGTTGTGCCGCGGGTGTTCCTGTGACGGCGCGGGAGGTCGGGTAGATGGCGGTCTATCTCGGCCTGCTCACCGTCCGGTTGCACGGCATCGGCTCGTCGCTGGGCACGCGCGACGTGATCTTCGAGGGCGCCTGGGGGATACAGCTTACGGCATCGTACGGCGATCCCGCGATCGCCGGGCGGGCGGTCAATGCCGGCGACCTGGCTGACACGCTGTACCGTAACAACGGTGAGGTGGAAGCGACATCCGGCTTCGAAGAGTTTCCGATCTACGCGTTCACCACAGAGCTGGCAGCGTTCGGCGTGCCCCTGGGACCGCTTGGTGAGCACGTTGGCATCAACCAGTCGCTGGCGGCGCAATTCGATGCGCTGCACACCACCATCACCATCCTCGGTGGTGGCACCTTCATTGCAAACTACCAGGGCCATCAGGTCGAGACCGAATACACAGTCGATGCACTGCTTTTCCTCTACTCCGCCGCGCTGATCGTGGCCGCCGACCGGGCGGAGTGGGCGGAGGGCGCGCTGGGACCGACCAATGTCACCTTCACCGCGACCCGCTATGGCGATCTCGAAGCGGCCGGCAGCGGGAGTTGGAGTGTCGTCGGCACGGGCGCGAACCCGGCGCGGCCTTCAGATTTTATGGGCGACCTGATGCCAAGCGGCTTCGTCGAGTTCGCTCCAGGCGAGTTCGAGAAGACCATCACCGTGCCGGTCCGGGGCGACCGTATCGCCGAGACCGACCGGACCTTTGAGCTTCACATCGGCTAGGCGAGCGATCCCTTGCTGGCGGCCGGCGGTGTGGCCACAGTGCGCATCATCGACGACGACCCGCCCGTCCGCGTGTCGATCCAGAAGCTGGACGCCGACCGCGCGGAAGGTACTGGCGCGCCGGCCGGGTTTTCCGAGGTGACGCCGTTCGACTTCTTCGTCGCGCGCAGCGGCAACATGGCTGGCACCGTGGTGGTGGAGTACCGCATCGACCCGGTGGGTCCGCGCGGCACCGATCGCTGGGATTTCCATTCGCCCGGCGAGCTGCAGAGCGCGGTGACGATCCATCCCGGAAGCCAGGGCACGCTGCTGCGCGTACTGGTCAGCAGCGATGCCGAGGCGGAGGCGGATGAAAGCTTCACCGTCACCCTGCTGTCGCAATCGCCGACGCTGGCGATCGACACCGCAGCGGCAACCGGTGTCATCCGCAACGACGACGCAATCACCGACCTGGCGGCCGGCACCTCGTCGGGTCAGGCACTCGCACCGGCTGTGCGGCAGTACGAAGGGCCGGTGGCGGAACTGGCGAAGGAGTGCATCATCCTCTCGCCGGATAATCTGGTCATTGCGACGACGAAGGGTGGCTGGTTCATCCGCACCGGCAATGGCGACGATGCCGTCCAGGTACCATGGGGTCCCAACGTGCTGGATGGTGGCGGCGGGTCGAACTTCCTGACCGGCGGGCTCGGCGCCGACACCTTCTTCCTCGACGCACGCGGCGCCGCTGCCGAGATATGGAGCACCGTGGCCAATCTTGACGCCGGCGATGCGGTGACCGTGTGGGGCATTTCGGATGCCACGGCGGCGCTTGCGTGGGAGGACGGGGCAGGGGCATCCGGACGTACCGGCCTGACTCTGCATGCGACGCGGCCGGGACAGCCGGCGGCCTCGCTCAGCCTGACCGGCTATGCGCGGGCCGACATGGAGTCCGGGCGCCTGGTCCTGCTGTCCGGCCACGATGCGGCCAGCGGCGCAGATTTCCTGCATCTGCGCCTGGCATGACAATGGTCGAAGGCGGGGGCGCTACCCCTGCTTGATGCGCAGCGCCGCCAGCCGGTCGCCCAGGCTGGCGGTCGGCGCGGCACCGCCGGACACCGCGGCCATGGCGGCAGCGATGTTGGGATCGTCCTGCTCGGGCTTGGTCGGCTTCAGCAGCGAGGCCTTGGCATTGGCCGCCTCGGCCTGCGCCAGGTTGCGCGCGGCACTGTCCTGCATCGCCTTCAGCGCCACCGACAGCCCGCTGGTTGCGCCGGAGAGCCCGGCGGCCTGGCGTGCGGCCTCGGCCCGGTTTTCGGCGGCCTGGCGCTGCTGGTCGGCGCGGGTCATGTCGCGCTGGGCCCGATCGAGGTCGGAGCGGGCGCCCCGCAGCTTCTGCCCGGCGGTCTGGTAGGTTTCCTCCAGCGAGCGCAGGAAGGTCTCGGCATCGACCGCATCCTGTTTCTCGCGGTCGACATCCGGCGCCATCGTTTCCAGCATAGCCACCAGGGTAACAAGGCTCTTCTCAAGCGCCGTCTTGTTGGCCGGGTTGGCCTCGCCGTCCAGGCGGTGCTGCAACTGTTCGGCGGCGGCCATGCGCTGCGCCGACAGGGCGGAGATATGATCGGCTTCGCGCCGCTCCTTATCCAGCGCCGCGCGGGCCTGGGCGACCTGCAAGCCGAGCTGGTCGAGGTTCTGCTCCATGGTGCGCAGCTCGGCCTCGGTGGCTGATTTCGGGTCCCAGCGGACGATCGTCTCGATGGCGCTGTTCACGGCGTTGTCGGTTTTCACGCCGACGAGGTTGCGGATGAATGAGAACATTGGGTGGCTCCTGTCGGGGTGAGTAAGGCAAGGAAGGTCTTCTTTTTGTGAACAAAAAGAAGCAAAAAAACTTTATCCACTTGCATTATGGACAAAAGTTTTTTGGTTCTTTTTTCCAAAAAAGAACATGCTTTCTATCTATCCCGCCATCGCCCCGGCATTGAGCAGGGCAACAGCAAGCTGGATACCAGTCAAGACACAAGCGGCGGCGGCATTACCCGCCTCGATCATACCCCGCAACCCCGGCACAAAGAGGGCGGCGAGTCGGAAGGTGGCGAGCTGGATCACCAGGGCGAGGCTGCCCCAGATCAGAATGTCGAGCGTGACATGGCTGCTGGCCAGCGTTGCCGCAAGCGGGATGGCGATCGAAACCAGTGTGCCGGCCAGCACGACGCCGGCGGCGACATTGCCCTGGGCCACCAGCGCGCGCTCGTTGAACGGCGTCATCGCCATGTAGAGCGCCGCCCCAATGGCAAGCAGTGCCAGCGCCACGGCGAATTGCAGCGCCAGCACCGGCAGCCCGGAGCCCAAGGTGGCGAGGATACTCATGTCAGCTCCAGGGTCGCGGGGTTGATGTCGATGCCGGCGCGCAATTCGACCCAGGCCTGGCCGCCGCGCTCGATGGCGCTGACCAGGATATATTCGGTCACCGGTGCGGGTGCCGCCAGCCCGGTGGGCGCGCCATAAAGCATGGCCTGCTGGCGGATGGTCTCGCTGCCCTCGGCCGTGGTGATCGTCTCTTCCACCGCCACCGGGGCGATCCGGCTGCCGCCGGGGGACCAGACGCGCTGATAGGTCTTGCCGTCCTTGGTCTGGAATTCCGGCCAGCCGATCATGCCCTCGGCGGGGTTCAGCCAGACGTCCCACTCCCCGGCATCGGCGGGCGCCACCTCGTCGATCAGGCTGAAGTAGCGGCACTCGTCCGGCGTGCCCTTGGCGTCCAGATGCAGCTGGAACAGCCCCTTGCGGTCATCCAGGTGCAGCCGCACCAAGCCGGCCGCATCCAGCCGTCCGACAGCGGCCACGGTGACCCGGCCATCCGCCGAGGCATCCGGCGGTACCACCTTGGTCGCACCGGCGGCCAGGATGAACGGCGACAGGTCCACAGTCAGCACCATGCCGACACGGAAATGGCTGGCGACATACGGCGCTGGCGCCACGGCATTGCGGGCCATGGCAATGGCGGATTTCAGCGGGTTCATCTCGGTGTCTCCTTGCGCCACACGCCCATCTGTTCCACGGCGCCGGCGCAACGCCATGTAGGCCAGTCCGCCGGCGCCGGCCAACAAAACGATGCCAAACACGATGCCACCCGCGCCAATCCCTGTCTGTGAAGGCAAGCCGGCGGCGGTCGACGGCGTTCGCTTCGGCCCGGTATCGGCGGCAGCAATTTCGGGCGGGATGTCGGACGGCACTTCCACCCAGCCGGAGTCCGGCGTGGCACCGGGGGCGGTGCGGCTGTCCAACTCGGCCAGTTTGCGCCTGAGATCGGGATTGTCCTGCGCCAGCCCGTCGGCCTGCTGACGCCATTGCTGGATGCCGGGATCGTCGCGCCGGCTGCGGAAGAAATCGCTGTAGCCGGGCTTGATGAGGTTATCGAGCATGAACCACAGCATCAGCCCGTTCCACACGCCGAAGCTGCGCGGCGCCGCGGCGGCATAAGACGGCGCGCTCCAGCCTTGTTGCGCGAACCAGCTGCTGCCGCGCGGCGGGGGAGGCGGGGCATAGCTCGGAGTGCGCTGGGTACTGCCGGCCCACAAGCCGCCACCGGTGGACGGTGCCGGTTGCCGCGTGGGTTGCGGGGCGGGCTGCGGCGCGGGACGGGCAGCTTCCTGCCGGCGCTGCTCCTGGGCTCGCTGCTGCTGCAACGCATCGGCGGCGCGTTGGCGCGACAAGGCCTGGTCGCCGGCCGAGGGAGCGGCGCCCGAAAACGGCATGGCAGATGGGCCCGACGGCGAGGGCCGCGCATAGCCGCCGCTGCTCGACGGTGTGCGCGGCGTCGAAGGGCTGGCGGAAAATGATGGCGTGCGCGGCGCTGAGGGCCGGGAATAGCCGCCGCTGGATCGGCCGCGCGATTGCGCCCAGGCATCGCTGGCCGTGCCCGAGAGCACAACTGCGCCGGCGACAGCGGGCAGCCAAGCCATTGGGGCGTGCAGCACCGGCGCCCGCAACATCGGCGCTGCGGCGATCACGGCACTGGCCAGGGTAGCCAAGAGGCGTCTGCGGATCGTCATCACCCTTGTGTCGCGGCACTCGTCGTCGCTCATTCTACCGCCTTGCCTGCCGATGTGGCGTGACGTCTTCGCGATCTCAAGTCCGGTCGTAGACAGCGCGCTCGAATGCCCCGAGCAGGTCCAGCACCGTGGGATCGGCAAACGGCAGGCTCTGGGTCATTAGCACCCCGGCCACGCCGGCCGCGGGATCAACCCAGAAATAGCAATTCACCAGCCCGGCCCAGGCCAGGCTGCCGGCACTGCGCCCGTCCGGTCCGGCTTGCGGGTTGATCAGGAAGCCCAAGCCCCATTTCGTCGCCATGCCGGGAAACAGGTCGCAATCGTACGAGCTCGCCGGCACCGCGCTGCGCATCGGCAAAACGTCGAGCTCGCCGATCTGGTTGCGGCCCACCTCCGCCACCGTATCGGTCGCCAGGACGCGCGCGCCGTCTAGCGTGCCGCCCCGCAGCAACATGCGCAGGAAGCGCGTGTAGTCGCTCGCCGTGCTGCACAACCCGCCGCCGCCGGCCAGGAAGGCCGGGCCATTGCCAGCCGCACGCTCCCCCGCGCCGAGGCTGCCATCCGGCTGGCGCTGGTGCACCGCCACCAGCCGCGGGCGCTGGGCGTCGGACAGGGTGAAGCCGGTATCGGTCATGCCGAGCGGCCCGGTGACGCGCGCGGCCAGGTAGTCGTCGATCGCCATGCCGCTTGCCGCCTCGACGGCATGGCCAACGATGTCCGTGGCGATGCTGTAGTTCCAGCGCGCGCCGGGATCGAACAGCAGCGGAAAGCGCGCGAGTTCATCGATATTCCCCGGCCGGCCCGGCAGACCGAGCGCGCTGGTGGCACGCTTGAGCTCGGCGTTCCAGGTATCATAGCCAAAGCCGGCGGTATGGGTGAGCAGATGGCGCAGCGTGATCGGCCGTGCCGCCGGGCGCAGCACCGGCATGTTGCCGCGAAAGCCGTCCAGCACCATGGGTGCCGCGAGATGCGGCAGCACGGCGCCAATCGGGCCATCGAGGCTGAGCTTGCCCTGCTCCACCAGCTGCATCGCCGCCACCGAGGTGATCGCCTTGGTCATCGAGGCGATACGAAAGATGTCGTCGGTCCGCAGTGTCCGCCGGCTGGCGAAGTCGGCGACGCCAAAGCAGCCCTGGTACAGCAGGTCACTGCCGGTGGTTACCATGGCCACGGCCCCGGCAACCGCGCCGGTGTCGGTGGCGCGGCGCAGGGCGGCATCGATGGCGGTGGCATTGACCATACGGCGGCTCCTCGGCGATTGGCCCAAGGGTGACCGAAGCGGGGCGGCTTGCACAGGGGCGCGTATCGCCCTCTGGCATTGCGGTGCTATGCTGCAACGAACACGGGGGCGGCATCATGTTGCGCATCGGTTGGCCGGTTTTAGCGTTGCTGAGCGTGTCGCTCCTGTCGGAGCCCGCGTTGGCCGGACCGCAACTGCCGCTCACCCCGGTGGCCGATCCGATGGCCCCGATCACCGCCTCCGGCATCACGGTTCGCCTCACCCCCTTCACCACGGTGCCAAACGGCGCGCCGCAGCTGATCCAGTCGGTGGGCGACGGCAGCGGCCGCCTAGCGATCAACGAAACCCGCGGGCGGGTGTTCCTGACCACCTCCGGCGGCGGCGCGTTGGGCGCCCCCTATCTCGATCTGAACACCGCGGCACCCGGCTTCATCGGCGGCCTGATGGGCCTGGCTTTCGCGCCGGATTTCGCCAGCAGCGGCAAGTTCTACACCGGCTCTTACGCCGCCACCGGCTCCGGTATCGCGCCCCTGGCCAGTTCCGGCGGCACGGTGAACGAGGTCGTGGTGACCGAATGGACCGCCAGCAACCCGGCCGCCGCCACCTTCATCGGCACCCGGCGCGAAGTGCTGCGCGTCGCCCAGCCCAGCGAGGGCCACGCCATCGGGATGGTGGCGTTCAACCCAAATGCCACCTCGATCGCCAATCCCGACTACGGCAAGCTCTATGTCTCGATGGGCGATGCCGGCGACAACGGCAGCTACCTGACCAACGGCCAGAACACCGCCAACCCCTACGGCAAGGTGCTGCGCATCGACCCGACGCCGAGTGCCGGCAACAGCTTCACCGTGCCGGCCGACAACCCCTTCGCCGGTCAGGCGGCCAAGGAGCAGACGATCTGGGCCTATGGCCTGCGCAATCCGCAATACCTGTCCTGGATGCGCGGCGGCCCCGGCACGATGTTCATCAACGATATCGGCGAGGCCAACATCGAGGAGGTCAACACCGGGGTTGCCGGCGGCAATTACGGCTGGTCAACCCGCGAGGGCGGCTTCGCCACCTTCCGCGACCCCGCCACAGGGTCCGGCTATTCCAGCGATGTGTTCCAGCTCGACCCCGGTCCCGATCCCGGGCTGCTGTATCCGATCGCCCAATACGACCACGGCGAAGGCCGCGCGATCGGCGCCGGCCTGCTGTACCAGGGCACCGACGTGCCGGCCCTGACCGGCAAGTTCATCGCCGCGGATATCGTCAGCGGCCGGTTGTTCGCAACTGACGTTGATGGTCTGCTGTCCGATGACGACCCCGTCGGCGCGGTCGGCTTCGAATATCTCGACACCGTGCTGAACGATATCAACCAGTCGCTGCTGAGCGCCCTCGGAGCATCGCGCGCCGATGCGCGCCTGGGCACCGACAGCGACGGCAAGCTGTATGTGCTCACCAAGGCAAATGGCGACATCTTTCGCGTCGAGACCTTCGTGAGCGCAGTCCCGGCGCCGGCCTCGCTGCCATTGCTTGCAGTGGCGCTGGCGGGTCTCGCCGCCGTGCGCCGCCGCCGCTAGCCCAGGCGGCGCGCGGCCGAAATGCGGCTGGCGGCGGCGCCGTTGGCCGCCAGAGCCAGCGCGACAATCAACCCGTTCCAGGCCAGGATCATCACGCTCGGCTCGATGCTGTGCAACAGCGACAACGCCACCGAGGTAAGACCCGAAGCCGCCAGCGCCGCGGCCGCCAGCGGTGCCGCGGCGCGCAAAGGCACGGCGCGGCGCAGCAGCCACACCAGCCCCAGCGTGATCGGCGTGCCGGCCAGCACGACGGTGGCGAAACAGCTGGCCAGTTCGTCCGGCGTCACCAGCCCCGGCGCGATCGGCACCCAGGCACGCAGGCACCCCACCCCCACCGCGCCGAGCCAGACCGCCGCGGAACCGAGCGGCACCGCCAGCCAGGCGCGGCTGCGATCGGGTGCTGCGAGCATCAGTGCGGCGACCGTCCCGGCAAGACCAGTCGCCAGCCCGCCGGCCACGCCAGCCAGGAAAACCGGCGAGTCCAGCTGCGCCGCGAGGTCGCCGCGCAGCCCGCGCAACAGCGCCAACACGAGCAGCACGCCGGCGGCATAACCGATGTAAAGCCCCGCCCGGTGCCATGGCGGCCACAGCCGGCGCACCGGAGTGGCACTGTCGACGAGCTGCGCCAGGAAGGCCTCGATGTCGCGGCTCATGTGGCGGGACCCAGCAGGCCGCGCAGCCGGCGCAGAGCGCGGTGGCTGGCAACTTTCAGCGCGGTGATCGAGGCGCCTGTGAGCGATGCGGCCTCCTGCAAGCTTAGTTCCTCCAGTTTCAGCAGCCGGATCGCCTGACGCTCGGCGGCCGGCAGGGCGGCGATCGCCCGGTGCAGGCGCGCATGGTCTGTGGTCTCATCGTGGTTCGTCGAGGGTGCCGCAAAGGTTACATCGGTATCGAGCAACGGCCGTTCGCGTCCGGCGCGGCGCATCAGCCGGCGCTGCCGGTCGACAATCCGCGCCTGGACGATGGCCGCCAGCCAGGGCCGGAATGGCCGGTCGGGGTCGTAGGTGTGGCGCATGCGATGCAGGGTCAACAGGACGTCCTGCACCGCGTCCTCGGCTTCGCTGGGGTCATACAGCACGCGCCGGCAGCGCCCCCGCAGCGCCGGGGTGATGGCGGCCAGCAGGGTCGCATAGGCGGCGCGATCGCCGTCCTGGGCCAGTGCCATCAGCACCGACCATGGATCGCGGCCGTCGGGAGCGGGGGGCGCAGAGGGGGGCGGCATCATTTTTCCGGAGACCAATGTAACCCATGACACGCTTGCGGCGAACCCGTTACGCAGCGGCGATCCGGCCGCGCGCAAATGGGGACGAACACACTATGCAGCGACGTATTCTGCTGACGGCGATTCTGGCCGGCGGCGCGGTGATGGCGGGTGCCGCGCGCGCGGCGATGGAAGCGAAATTCGACGCGGCGGCCTTCGCGGCGGCCCAGGCGGCAGGCAAGCCGATCCTGGTCGCGGTGCATGCCGACTGGTGCCCGGTCTGCACCAAGCAGAAGCCGATCCTCAGCAAGCTGGGCGCCGATCCCGCCATGAAGGACTTGATGGTGTTCGTGGTCGATTTCGATACCCAGAAGGACGTGACCCAGCGCTTCGGCGTCCAGAAGCAGAGCACGCTGATCGTCTTCCGCGGCAATGGCGAGCGTGACCGTTCGGTAGGGGTGAGCGACGAGGCCGCCCTGAAGGCGCTGTTGGCCAAAGCGGTAGCTTAAGCGATGGAAATCGGTCTAGGGAGCCTTGGTCTCGGCTTGCTGGCCGGTGTGCTGTCGACGCTGTCGCCCTGTGTGCTGCCGCTGCTGCCGCTCGTCCTGGGCGGCGCGGCGGCGGCGCATCGCTACGGCATGCTGGCGCTGGCGGCGGGGCTGGTGGTCTCGTTCGTCGGCGTCGGCATGTTCGTGGCGACGATCGGCTTTTCGATCGGACTGGATGCCGATGTGTTCCGCATCGCCTCGGCAGTCCTGCTGGCCGGGCTCGGCGTGGTGCTGTTGAGCGGCACGCTGCAGGCGCGGTTCGCCATCGCCGCCTCGGGGATGGGAAATGCCGGCAACAAGTTGCTGTCGCGGCTGGCGCCCAGTGGACAAGGGGGAGGGCTGGGCGGACAGTTGGTGATCGGACTGGTGCTGGGCGCGATCTGGTCGCCCTGCGTGGGACCGACCCTGGGCGCCGCCTCGGTGCTGGCGGCCCAGGGCAAGAGCCTCGGTGCGGTGACGCTGGTGATGGCGGCCTTCGGGTTGGGGGCGGCGCTGCCGCTGCTGGTGGTGGGCTCGCTGTCGCGCGAGGCGATGAAGCGCTGGCGCGGGCGGATGCTCGGCGCTGGCCAGACCGGCAAGAGCGTGCTGGGCGGTGGCGCCGTGCTGGTGGCGCTGCTGATCGTCACCGGCTGGGACAAGCTGATCGAGACGGCGCTGGTCAACGCCTCGCCCGCGTGGCTGAACGACCTGACCACGCGGTTCTGACAGGACCGTCAGTCAGGTCGCTTCCGGCGCTGTGCCGCCAGGCCCAGCATTGCCACGCCAAACAGCAGGGCTGATGCGGGTTCGGGCACGGCGTTCAGGCGGGCGTCGAACTGCACCAGGCTCAGCGTTTCGGCGTTGTCGTCGTTGATCGCCACGAAGTTGGAGCGGTCGAAGCTGGCGATCTGAATTTGGCCGGCGCAGATCAAGCTGCAGAACGCCACCGTGGTCGGCAGGTCGAAGCGCAGGTCGAGCCCACTGATGGCGGCGCCGTCGGCCGAGAGCGTGCCGAATGCGGTGATGGTGGCACCGGCGAGCTGGGTGTCGGCCAGGGTCACGGTGAGGCCGCCGAAGTCGAAGCTGAAATCGGTGATGCCGGCCAGGCTGAAGCCGGCACCTGGGGCGATGCTGTCATCGAGCGCGAAGATGCCGGTCACCGTGCTGCTGGTGAACAGCGGGGCGGGGACGTCGAATTCGATGTTGCTGGCATCGAGGTTGAAGAAACGGGCGGCATCGGCGGAAAATGGCGCAAGTGCCAAGGCGGCGGCCGCGACAGCGGCGCGGGCGAGCGGTGGGAACTGCATGATAAACCCTTCCAAATGGCGCACGGTCAGGGGCGCTTGGCAGGTCTACGTCGCGCGGGCGCCGCCGGATGCAGCGGGCCCGGTGATTTTCGGAAGGTTCTTTATCGGCCGATCGCGTAGCCCTGCATGCCGCGGGGATTGGCGCCGGCATACATCTGGCCATCCGGTTCCAGGCGGGCGGCGGAGAGGCGGCCTTCGGACCAGATGTCGCCCATGCTGGCATCGTGGCCGCGGGCCTTGAGTTCGGCCAGCACGGCGGGGTCGAAGCGGCCTTCGATCACCAGTTTTCCAGGCCTGGCGACGCGCGGCCAGAAGCTGCTGGGCCAATGTTCGCTGTGGAAGTTCGGCGCGTCGATCGATTGCTGGATGTTGAGGTTGTGGTGGACCATGCGCAGGAACATCACCGTCTGCCACTGGTCCTGCTGGTCGCCGCCGGGGGTGCCGAAGCTGAGCCAGGCTTTGCCGTCGCGCAGCGCCATGCTGGGCGACAGCGTGGTGCGCGGGCGTTTGCGCGGGGCGACGCTGTTGGGATGGCCGGGCTGGGTCCAGAACATCTGGCCGCGGGTGGAAAGGGGGAAACCGAGTTCGGGGATGACCGGCGAGGATTGCAGCCAGCCGCCCGAGGGGGTGGCGCTGACCATGTTGCCCCAGCGGTCGATGACGTCGACATGGCAGGTGTCGCCGCCCATGGCGCCGAGGCGGGCGACGGTGGGTTCGCCGATTCCGGGGGCGCGGGTGAGGAGTTCGATGCGGGCCTGGGCGTTGTGGTCCACTTGCGGCGTGAAGCCGGGCGCGGTGCCGGGGCGCAGTTCCATCGAGGCGGTGGCGCCGATCAGCTTGCGGCGTTCGTCGTTGTAGCCGTCGCTCAGCAGGTGGCCGAGTGGGACTTCGACATGGTCGGGATCGCCGTAATAGGCTTCGCGATCGGCATAGGCGAGTTTCAGGGCCTCGGTGACGGTGTGGACGAAATCGGCGCCGTTGGGGTCCATGGCGGCGAGGTCGAAACCCTTGAGCAAGGCGAGGGTTTGCAGCAAAGCGGGGCCCTGACTCCAGGGGCCGACCTTCAGCACGGTGTGGCCGTGATAATCGTAGGCGATGGGGTCCTCGACCGGGGCTGCCCAGCGGGCCATGTCACCGGCGGTGAGCAGGCCTTTGTGGCGGCGGCCCGAGGCGTCGAGGATGTCCTGCGTGGCGTAGAATTTGCCGATCGCTTCGGCGACCCAGCCGCGGTACCAGGCGTTTCGAACCGAATCGATGCGGGCTTCGCGGCTGGGGCCTGCGGCTTCACGGACCAGGCGTTGCCAGGTTTCGGCGAGTTTCGGGCGGCGGAACAGGGCGCCGGGGGCGGGGACCTGGCCGCCGGGGAGCCAGACTTCGGCGGAGGTTTTCCATTCCTGTTCGAACATCGGGCGCATCGATTCGATGGCGGCGGGGATGCGGGGCACGAGGTGAATGCCGTTCGCGGCGTAGCCGATGGCGTATTCGATGATGTCGGCGAATTCCATCGTGCCCCAGTCGCGCAGCATCAGCATCCAGGCGTCGAAGGCGCCGGGCACCACGGCGGGGAGCAGGCCGGTGCCGGGGACGAGGTCCAGGCCGAGTTCGGCGAATTTCTGTGGCGTGGCGGCGTCGGGCGAGACGCCCTGGCCGCAGATGACATGTTGGCGGCCGGTCTTGGCGTCGTGGATGATGATCGGGGCGTCGCCGCCGGGGCCGTTGAGGTGGGGCTCGGCGACGTTCAGCGTGAAGCCAGCGGCCACGGCGGCGTCAAACGCGTTGCCGCCGCGTTCCAGCACCGCCATGGCGACGGCCGAGGCGATCCAATGGGTGGTGGCGACAACGCCGAAAGTGCCGGCGATTTCCGGGCGGGTAGTGAACATGGGGCGGCTTCCTCGGTGGTGCCCGGGCATCGTAGCGCGGTGAGGCGGGGCGGCAAGGTCGGGGCGTTGCCGGGGTGGCGCGTTGGCGGCAGAGTGGGCGCCTCATCAATGGGGAGACGGCAAATGGCGTTCTACGAATTGCGGCAATACAAGGTAAATCCGGGCAAGATGGCCCAGTGGCTGGAGGTGATGGAAAACGACATCATCCCGTTCCAGGTCAGCATGGGCATGGTCATCACCGGCTCGTTCCGCGGCGAGACCGACGACAGCGTCTATGTCTGGATTCGCCGCTTCGAGAGCGAGACGCACCGCGAGCAGCTCTACAAGGACGTCTACGAGAGCGACACCTGGAAGAACGTCATCACGCCGAAATACGCCGGCTGCCTCGACCGCTCCGGCATGGTGGTGCAGCGGATCGTGCCGACGACGCGCTCGGTCGCGCAATAATCCGGGATGCTGGTTCTCGTCGTCGGCCCGTCGGGGGCAGGCAAGGACACGTTGATGGAGCGGGCGCGCGAGGCATTGGCCGGGCAACCCGGCTTTCGCTTCGTGCGGCGCGAGATCACCCGGCCCGAAGGGGCCGGCGGCGAGGATCATGTCGCGGTCACGCCCGAACTGTTCGCCGCCCGGCGAGCGGCGGGGGCGTACGCGATCGCCTGGGAGGCGCATGGGCTGGGCTACGGCATTCCCGTCGATATCGCGCGCGATCTCGATGCCGGGCATGTCGTGGTGGCCAATGTGTCGCGCGCGGTGTTGGTCGAGGCAAGCCGGCGGTTTGCCACCCGGGTGCTGGAAATCACCGCGCCGGTCGAGGTGCTGGCGCGGCGGCTCGCGGCGCGCGGACGCGAAAGCGAGGCCGATATCGCGGCACGGTTGTCCCGGGCGGTGCCGCTGCCGGACGGGCTGGACGTGACCAGCATCGTGAATGACGGTCCGTTGGACACCGGAGTGGCGCGGGTGCTGGCGGTGCTCAATGCGCCGAGGCGCGCGATGCCAAGGGCACCCGCTGGGCAATGACGAACGGCGCGTCCGGCGACGCCTGGGTGAAGATGGCGATATCGGTGACCCGCCGCGGCTGTTCCAGTAAGGCGTCGAAGTAATCGGTGGCAGCGGGGAGGTAGATCGCGCGCTCGGCGGCGGTCAGGCGGCGGGTCAGGGTCATGTGGAAGAAGAATTCGCCGAAGACATAGGTGTAGCCCCAGCGGGACAGCAGGGCTTCCTGGACCGGCGGCAGGCCGTTCTTGCGGCGCTTGGCCAGCTCGGCCTCCAACAGCGGCGCGCGGAGGTGGTCGACGCCGGCGACACAGAGGTCGGAGAGGGCTTGCAGGGCATGGCTTGGCGCGGTTTCGCGGATGGCGAGGAAGCCGTGCAGGTCCTGGACCGAGAGCGGCGGCAGGTCGAAGGGGCGGATGCCGGCGGCCAG
Source organism: Asaia bogorensis (assembly GCA_945869965.1). Lineage (GTDB taxonomy): Bacteria > Pseudomonadota > Alphaproteobacteria > Acetobacterales > Acetobacteraceae > CAMDGX01. The sequence goes on along the minus strand of CAMBRC010000002.1, from coordinate 67,884 downwards.
GGCTTCGACCTCGGCGACGAAGCGGTCCCAGGTGACGCCTTCGGCCAGGCGCATCGGGGCCTTCAACGTGGCGTGGAAACCGTAGCCACGGGCGTCGGCGGTGACGGCGGCGATGTCGGGCAGGGCGGGCTGGCGCACCGGTGCGTTGGTCTCGGCGTCGCGGCCGAGCCAGGCGGAGGCGGCGGCGTGCAAGGGGTCGTCGATTGGCGGGGCGTAGTAGAGGGCGACGCGCATGGTCTGGGGCCTTAGGAAGAAAGGCCAGGGCTCTGCCCTGGACCCGCCAGAGGCAGCGCCTCTGGACTCCATTCGTTTAGGTGGTGATTGAGGACGGGGGCCATCGAGATGTTGCGACTGCTCAGATGGCCCCTGTCCTCAATCACCACCCAGGTGAGGGGTTCCAAGGGCGACTGCCCTTGGTGGGGTCGAGGGGCGAAGCCCCCACCTTGCTTGCTTACGCCACGCGCTCCCCTGCGCGCCATACCTGGCGGACCACGGGCATGGCTTGGTGCAGGGTGACATGGACGAGGTCGGCGCGCAGGCCGGGCTCGAGGCGGCCGCGATCGGGCAGGCCGGACATGCGGGCGGGGGTGTCGGTGATGGTGGCGATGGCTGCGGGCAGGGAGATGCCGGTGGTGTCGGCGCAGATGAAGGCGGCCTCGACCAGGGCGGCGGGCACGTAGTCGGAGGCGAAGACATCGACCTTGCCAGCGCGGACGAGGTCGGCGGCGGCGATGTTGCCGGAGTGGCTGCCGCCGCGGACGATGTTCGGGGCGCCAGCGATGATCTGCATGCCGCGGGCGCGGGCGGCGTTTGCGGCGGGCATCGCGACGGGGAATTCGGAGATCATGATGCCGTCGCGGAAGTTCTCCTCGATCTCTTCCTCGGTGCGGTCGTCATGCGAGGCCAGGGCGACGGTGAGGTGGGCGATGCGGGCGAGCAGGGCGCGGCGGTTGGGGTCTCGGGTCCGGGCGCGCTGGTCGAGGAGGTGGTCGATGCGGCCCTGGATCTCCTCGTCCTTGAGGCCGCCGCGACGGCGCAGGGCCCAGTAGCGATCCATGTTGGCGTATTGGCCGACGCCCGGCGAATGGTCCATCAGCGAGATCATGCGGACCAGGGGATGGTCGGCGACGGGGTCGACGAGGTCGAGCATGTCGGTGGCGGGCAGTTCGCAGCGCAGGTGGAGGAAGTGGTCGCTCTTGAGCAGGCCGGTGCCGGTCAGGGCGTCGAGGTCGACGATGGCGTCGCGGAAGGTCTTGACGCGTTCCTTGTCGAAGCCGAGGTCGCCGAGGCAGAGCGCGTCCAGCACGGTGGTGACGCCGGCGGCGGCGCATTGGGCGTCGTGCGCGAGCATGGCGGAGCGGGACGGCCAGCGGGCGGCGGCGCGGGGTTCGACCTGGCGTTCGAGATTATCCGTGTGCACGTCTACGACGCCGGGCATCAGGGGATCGGCGTTGAAGTCGATGGCGCCGGCGGCGTGACTGCGGCCGGGTTGGATTTCGGCGATGGTTTCGCCGCGGATGACAAGGGTGCCCAGCAGGGTTTCGGTGGGCAGGATCAGGGTGGCGTTGGTCAGGATCGTTTCGGTCATGCGGCATCCTGGATCGGGAGTACGTGGAGCAGGCGGTCGGCGACGCGGCCGCGGACTTCGGTGTCGTGGAAGATGCCGACGATGGCAACTCCCCTTGATTTGGCTTCGGTGATCATGGCGATGACGATGTCGCGATTTTCGGCGTCCAGGCTGGCGGTGGGTTCGTCGAGCAGGAGGATCGGGTGGCCGCCGATGAAGCCGCGGGCGAGGTTGATGCGCTGCTGTTCGCCGCCGGAGAAGGTGGCGGGCGGGAGGGCGTGCAGGCGGGTTGGGATGTTGAGACGGTGGAGCAGGGCGGCGGCTTCGGCATGGGCGGTGCTGCGGTCAGGCGCGGCCTCGGCGACGATGTCGATGGCGGGGACGCGGGGGACGACGCGGAGGAACTGGCTGACGTAGCCTAGGGTTTTGGCGCGGACCTGGACGATTGTGCGCGGGAGGGCGCTCGCGATATCGACCATTTCGTTTTCGTGATGGATGAGGATGCGGCCGGTATCGGCGCGGTAATTGCCGTAGAGGCTGCGCAGGAGGGTGGACTTGCCGGCGCCCGACGGGCCGACGAGGGCGACGCATTCACCGGCGTTCACGGTCAGGGCGATGTCGTGCAGGACGGGCAGGCGCAGGCCGCCGCGCAGATGGAGGGTGAAGTCCTTGTGCAGGTCTTCGACTTTCAGCATTTCGGTCATGCTTGCAGCACCGAGGAGACAAGGAGCTGGGTGTAGGCGTGTTGCGGGTCGTCCAGGACCTGGTCGGTGAGGCCGGTTTCGACCACCTCGCCGCGCTGCATGACCATGATCCGGTGCGCGAGAAGGCGAGCGACGGCGAGGTCGTGGGTGACGAGCACGACGGCGATGTCGAGGCGGGCGACGAGCGAGCGGATGAGGTCGAGCAGGCGCGCCTGCACCGAGACATCCAACCCCCCGGTCGGCTCATCCATGAACACCAGCCGCGGATGCGTCACCAGCGTCCGGGCGATCTGCAAACGTTGCAGCATACCGCCCGAGAATGTCCGCGGCATGTCGTCGACGCGGTCGGCGTCGATCTCGACCTGGGTCAGCCAGTTGATGGCTTCGGCGCGGATGTTTCCGTAGTGCCGGCTCCCCGCCGCCATCAGCCGCTCGCCGACATTGCCGCCAGCCGAAACCGACATCCGCAGATTGTCGCGCGGGTTCTGATGCACGAAACCCCAGTCGGAGCGATGCAATCCGCGCAGTGCCGGCGCCGGCATTGCGTGGACATCATGCAGGCGCTGACCGGGGTCACGATACCAGACCACACCATCGTCGGGCCGCATCCGCCCGGACAGCACGTTCAGCAGCGTGGTCTTGCCAGAGCCGGATTCCCCAACCACCGCCAAAACCTCACCCGGCCAAAGATCGGCATCAACGTTGACCAGAGCTGGAATCTTCCCGAAATGCAGCGACAATCCGCGCGCCGAAAGCAGTGTCTCGTCACTCATTCCGCAGCCTCCCGCGCCAGCGGCTCGCCAGTGCCGCTATGGCCCTCACCTTGGCGCGTCTCGCAATGATCGGTGTCCGAGCAGACGAACATCCGTCCGCCCCGGTCGTCGGTGACAACTTCGTCGAGATAGGAATTGTCCGACCCGCACAGCGCGCAGCACTGCGGCGCCCGCGTGGTGCGAAACGGATGATCGTCGAAATCCAGGCTGCGCACCTCGGTGTACGGCGGAATGGCATAAATGCGCTTCTCCCGCCCGGCGCCAAAGAGCTGCAACGCCGGCATCATGTGCATCTTCGGATTGTCGAAGGCCGGGATCGGCGACGGCGCCATCAGGAAACGCCGGTTCACCATCACCGGATAATCGTAGCTGATCGCCACATGGCCAAACCGGGTGATGTCCTCGTAAAGCCGGACATGCATGGCGCCATACTCGGCCAGCGCATGCATCCGCCGCGTCTCCGCCCGGCTGGGCTCCAGCTTGGACAGCGGCTCCGGCTGCGGCACCTGATAAACAATGATCTGGCCATCGCGCAGCGGCTTTTCCGGAATGCGATGCCGTGTCTGGATAATCGTGGCCGCCTCGGTGTCCGTCGTGGTGGCGACCCCCGCCGTGCGCGCGAAGAACCGTCGGATCGAAACAGCATTGGTGGTGTCGTCCGCCCCCTGGTCGATCACCTTCAGCGTGTCATCCGCCCCAAGCACCGCGGCGGTCACCTGGATACCGCCAGTGCCCCAGCCATACGGCAACGGCATCTCCCGCGAGCCGAACGGCACCTGGTGGCCCGGGATGGCCACGGCCTTGAGCAAGGCGCGCCGGATCATGCGCTTGGTCTGCTCGTCCAGATACGCAAAATTATAGCCGGTCATTGAAAGAAATCCAAAAAGAAGCGTTCTTTTTGTGAACAAAAAGAACAAAAAAACTTTGTCCATTTGCGCCCGGCCTATCCATGGAGACCCGGTCCCATGGATGAAGTTTTTTTGCTTCTTTTTGTTCACAAAAAGAAGAATCTTCCTTCCTCATGCCGGAACCTCCGCCTCGCGCCGCATCCGCCGAATGGTCTCCAGCTCGCTCTGGAAATCCACGTAGTGCGGCAGCTTGAGATGCTCCACAAACCCGGTGCCCTCGATGTTATCGCTGTGGTACAGCATGAACTCGACATTCTGTGCCGGCGCCGTCGCTTCCTCGCCGAACTCCTCGGCGCGCATTGCCCGGTCGACCAACGCCATCCCCATCGCCTTGCGCTCGGCGTGCCCGAACACCAGGCCATAGCCGCGGGTGAACTGCGGCGGCTTGGTCTTGCTGCCTTTGAACTGGTTGACCATCTGGCATTCGGTCAGGGTGACGTCGCCGATATCGATGGCAAAGCCCAGCTCCGGCGGCACGATCTCGACCGCCACCTCGCCCACCCGGACCTCGCCAACGAACGGGTGGGAACCGCCCCAGCCGCGCTGCGTCGAATAGCCCATGGCCAGCAGGAAACCCTCGTCGCCGCGCGCGAGCGCCTGGAGCCGAACATCGCGCGGCGCGGGAAAGGCCAGCGGCTCGCGCGTCAGGTCCCCGGGCTCGCGCCCGATGTCGCGCGCGCCGTCACCCTCGATCAGGTCCTCGCCGCGCAGGATATCGGACACGCGCGGCATCGTGGCGTCCTCGGCCGGCGCTTGCGCCGCCGCGGCAAGGGGCTTGCCCTCGGCGGCAAGGGCGAAGTCAAGCAGCCGGTGGGTGTAGTCGTAGGTCGGCCCCAGCACCTGCCCGCCCGGCAGGTCCTTGTAGACCGCCGAGACCCGCCGCCGGATGCGCATCGCGGCGGTGTCCACTGGTGATGAATAGCCGAAGCGGGGCAGGGTGGTGCGATAGGCGCGCAACAGGAACGCCGCCTCGATCAGGTCGCCCTGCGCCTGCTTGATCGCCAGTGCCGCGAGTTCACGGTCGTACAGCGCGCCCTCGGCCATCACACGATCGACCGCGCGCCCCAGCTGCTGCTGGATTTGCGCCAGGCTGATCTCCGGTACCGCGGGGTCGCCGCGCCGGTCTTCGGCCAGCCAGGCATGGGCGTTGTCGATCGCGCGTTCGCCGCCCTTGACCGCAACATATGCCATGTCCTCAGGCCTCCGTGACGGTCGCGGTGCGCGGGATGGCCGCAAGCTGGCTACCGGCGCACAGCACCAGATCAACGCCGCGCGGAAACAGCGCATGGTTGGCCGCCCAGCGCACGGCGAAATCCGCCGGCAGCCCGGTGACCGCAAGCGTCGCCGGCGCCGCCAGCCCCGGCCCGGTCAACTGCCAGGCGGTGCCGCGCCCAAGCGCCTCGACCTGCAGCACAAGTGTCGCCGAACTCTCCGGCGCCTCGTCGCTGCCGGACGACAGCGTGCCGAAGTCGGGCAGGGTGGTGCTGACAACGAAATCGGCGGCGGCCGGATCGGCACAGGGCTCGGTCCCGCAATGAAAAACCAACCAATCGCGCGCCGCCGCGCATTCCGGGCCAATGAACAGCCTGGCGTCGCCATCCACCAGCGTCAGCAGCACGGCGGCCGTCGCCGCATCGAGCGGCGCCGGCGGGCTCAGCCCCGTCCCGGCATCGCGAATGGTGCCGGGCCGCGACATGGCATCGAGCAGCGCGCGAAACGCCGATTGCGATTGGCCGACGGGATCGGCAAAACCGGGAAGATCGAGGCTCATGAGCTGCGCATCGTGGCCAGGGTGAAGAACTGCACGCGGGTCGCCGCTGCCCGGGCCGCCTGTCCGTCGCGCGCGGCCTGCTGTGCCGTAGCCAGCGGCGCCACCACCGCCGCCTCCAGCGCGTCATGCAGCGCCGGGTCCTGCAACGCCGCATCCAACTCGGCCGCCAACCGCGCCTGGCGCGCGCAGCGCCCCTGGGCATAGGCGTGGCCAACAAAGCCGCCGGCGCTGCGCACGGTGCACCGCGTGACCGACATCTCCCCAAGGTTGAACGGCCCCCCGCCGCCCCCGGCCCGCCCGCGCAGCATCACCAATCCGCTTTCCGGCCCGCGCAGCACCGTGCAGCCCGGCAGCGCCGGCCCAGCCTCCAGCAGTTCGGCAAGCGTATCGGCGGAGGCGCGCGCCAGCACTGACATCCAGCGTTGCCGAGCGGCGGTATCAGTTTCGGGCATCGGCGGCTTCCCGGAGAAGGAGGTAGAGAGAATGAGATATCTAGACAACTAGACAGCTACCGCTCCGCCGCGCTATCGTCAAGCCGCGATCACCCATGGCATCGCAGTTTGAAGGCCCCGCGTGGATGAACTTCCGATGACACCGCCAGATTCTGGCCACCACACGGCCGCCCGCGCCCTGGGCGAACGCGGCGTCGCCCTCTGGCGGCGCATCGTCGAAGCAGTGGAACAGGACATCACCGCCGGCACCCTGGCCCCCGGCGCCCGCCTGCCCACTGAGGCGCAGATGTCGGCCCAGTTCGCCGTCAACCGCCACACCGTCCGCCGCGCCCTGGAGGAACTCTCCCGCAACGGCCTGGTCCGCGTCGAACAGGGCCGCGGCAGCTTCGTCGCCGAGGACGTGCTGGACTACACAATCGGCCCCCGCACCCGCTTCTCCGAATGGATCCGTCGCCACAACAAGGAACCCTCCGGCCGCACCCTCGACCTGCGCGAAATGCCCGCCGACACCACCGTCGCCGCCGGCCTCGGCCTGCGCGCCGGCGCCAGGATCGTCCGCCTCGAACGCCTCGGCCTCGCCGACGGCCGCCCGGTCAGCGTCGGCCTGCATCACTTCTCCGCCGCCCGCTTCCCCAAACTCCTCGCCGCCCTGCGCACCGCCGTCTCCATCTCCGACGCCCTGGCCCAATCCGGCGTCGCCGATTACCGCCGCCAAACCACCCGAGTCTCCGCCCGCATGCCCACCGAGCAGGAGGCAACGCTCCTGCAACTCGCCCGCAACCGCCCCCTGCTGGTCAGCGAGAACACCAACATCGACGCCGAAGGCCGGGTGGTCGAATTCGGCATCGCGCGCTATCCCACCCCCCGCGTGCAGATCGTCTTCGAGCCCTGAGCCGAGACGCAGTCAGGAGAGACGAAGATGCGCCCATTACGGATCACCGGCGGCCAGGTGCTGACCGAAGGCTCTCTCACCGAGGGTGACCTCCTGCTGCACGACGGCCGCATCGCCACCGGCCCCGCCCCCGACGCCCGCACCCTCAACGCCAGCGGCCTCCTCGTCCTGCCCGGCATCATCGACATCCACGGCGACGCCTTCGAACGCCAGTTCCAGCCCCGCCCCGGCATCGCCTTCCCCACCGACCTCGCCCTCGAGGACACCGAACGCCAACTCCTGTCCTGCGGCATCACCACCGCCTTCCACGGCGTCACCCTCTCCTGGGAACCCGGCCTGCGCAGCGCCGACGCCTGGCGCGCCATGCTCGACGGCCTGGCCGCGCGCCCCTGGACCTGCGACATGCGCGTCCACCTGCGCTGGGAGGCCTACAACCTCGCCGCCCTGGACATGGCCATCGCCGACATCGCCGCCGGCCGCGTCCACCTGCTGGCCTTCAACGACCACACCCCCGCCATCCTGTCCCGCCTCGGCGACGACACCAAGGCCGCCAAATACAGCGACCGCGCCGGCATGAATCTCGACGCCTTCCGCACCCTCGCCACCAGCATCGGCGCCCGCGCCCCCGAAGTCCCCGCCGCCCAATCCCGCATCGCCGCCGCCGCCCGCGCCGCCGGCATCCCCATGGCCAGCCATGACGACGACACCATCGCCACCCGCAACACCTTCCGCGCCGAGGGCGCCCAAATCTGCGAATTCCCCATCGCGGAAGAAGTTGGCGCTTCTGCGCGGGCCGCCGGCGACTGGGTAGCCATGGGCGCCCCCAACGTCGTGCGCGGCAAATCCCATCTCGGCTGGGCCTCCGCCGCCCTCCTCGCCGAAGCCGGCACCTGCCGCGTCCTGTGCAGCGACTACTTTTACCCCTGCCTCCTGCGCGCCCCCTTCGTCCTGGCCGCCCGCGGCACCCTGACCCTGGCCCAGGCCTGGGCCCTCGTCGCCGCCAACCCCGCCGCCGCCGCCGGCCTCGCCGATCGCGGCACCATCGCCCCGGGCCAGCGCGGCGACCTCGTCCTCGTCGACGCCACCGGCCCCGCCCCCCGCCTGGTCGCCACCATCGCCCGCGGAGTCCCGGCCCACCTGACCAGCGAGGGCTGGGCGCGGCTGGCCTAAGCAAGCCAGTTCCCCCAAACGCCCGCCTGCCCTTAGGATGGCGCCATGAGCGCCCTCTCCCCGATCTTCGCCACCATGACCATCCCCGCCGACGACATCTCCGCCACCGAAGCGGAACAGGTCGCCCGAACCCACTGGCACATCGACGCCACCGCCAAGCTCCTGACCGGCGAGCGCGACCGCAACTTCCACCTCGTCGCCCGCGACGGCCAAGCCTACGTCCTCAAATTCGCCAACCCCGCCGAGCCCGAGGGCGTCACCGACCTCCAGGTCAAGGCCCTGCAACACGTCGCCCGCACCGATCCTGCCTTCAACATCCCCCGCATGATCCCGCTGCCCGACGGCCGCATCGAGGCCCTCGTCCCCCGCGCCCCCCAGGGGACAGCGCGCCCCGCCCGCGTCCGCCTCCTGTCCTGGGTCCACGGCACCCCGCTGCGCCACGCCCCCCGCACCCCCGCCCAGCGCGAATCATGCGGCCGCGCCCTCGCCCGCCTCGGCCTTGCTCTGCAAGGCTTCGAGCACCCCCACAGCCGCTACGAGCTGATCTGGGACCTGACCAACGCCCTGTCCCTGCGCGAGATCCTGCACAACCTCGAGGACACCCAGGCCGAGACCGCGATCGGCAACCTCCTCGACGCCTTCGAACGCCAGGCGGCCCCAATCCTGCCCAGCCTGCGCCGCCAGGTTTTCTACAACGACATGAACACCGGCAACACCCTGGTCGACCCCGCCCACCCCGACGACGTCGCCGGCATTATCGATTTCGGCGACATCGTCCACACCGCCCTGGCCATCGACGTCGCCGTCGGCGCGATCACCTGCGTCGCCCTCGACATGCCCATCCCCGAGTCCCTCGCCCGCTTCGTCGCCGGCTTTCACGCCGTCCGCCCCCTCCTGCCCGAGGAAGTCGCCCTGCTGCCCCTGCTGATCGCCGTCCGCGCCGCCATCGGCACCGTGCTCCAGGCCTGGCACCGCAAGACCCACGCCGACAATCCGCATTATCTGCCCATGACCGCCGCGGCGCTGCAAAGCCGCCTGGACCTCATCGCCGCCCTGCGCGCCCCCGAAGTCGGTGCCGCCCTGCGCCAAGCCTGCGGAATCGCCCCATGAACGACGTGGCCCAATGAACGACGCAGCCCTGATCGAATCCAGCCTCGACCTCGTTGCCGACCGCCTGGGCGACCCCGCCCCCCTGGTCTACGCCCGCCTCTTCGCCGCCTATCCCGAGCTGGAAGCCCTGTTCATCCGCGACAAGCTCGGCCTGGTCCGCGGCAACATGCTGCAAGTCACCCTCGAATGCCTGCTCGATTTCGCCGGCCCGCGTGCCTATGCGCGCCATTTCGTCGGCAGCGAGCGCGTCAACCATCAAGGCGTCGGCGTCCCCTCCGAAATCTTCGACCACTTCTACCAGACCGTGATCGCCACCTTCCGCGACGCGCTGGGCGATGCCTGGACCCCCGAAACCGAGGCCGCCTGGCAACGCGCCGCCCAAGGCCTTGTCGCGGCCGCATCCGAATAACGGGAAAAAAGCTTCCGCGGCTGGCTCGGGCGGTAGGATTCGAACCTACGACCAATCGGTTAACAGCCGATTGCTCTACCGCTGAGCTACGCCCGATCACCACGCCGGCGGAGCGCGCCTATCTAGATAGCGCTGCCGGTGCGGTCAACCCGGCATTTCGGATTCCCAGGGCAGTCAGGCAAGCAAGCCTCCGGCGGCAAAGGGCCGGGGGCCCTTTGATCCCATTTCCTGGGCGGATGCTGGCCCGGAAATGCCGTGCTACGGGCGATTCCCCGCCGTCCCATGATAAGACGAGCCCATAAAATGGGATCAAAGGGCCCCCGGCCCTTTGCCGCCGGAGGCTTGCTTCCTTCCCCACCCCCCCGCAAACCGCGCACTGAAGGCACTGTTCGCCGCCGCCCGCTGCGCTATAAAGCGAATCGGCGCGAGAGTGGCGGAACGGTAGACGCAGTCGACTCAAAATCGACCGACGCAAGTCTTGGGGGTTCGAATCCCCCCTCTCGCACCACGCCCCGCTCCCATACGGACGGGGCGGGCGCTATTTAAGGCGAGAGATTTCGCAGAATGATTTTCGGCAGCAACCTGTTCGCGCGCCTGCTCACCCTGGTCATCGCTGCCACCCTCCCGGCGGTGCTGGTGCTGGTCTACCTGCAACAGGAGCTGCGCGGCGACCGCATGGCCCGCATCCCCGACGAGGCGCTGCAACAGGCCGAGCTGATCAACGCCGACATGCGCAGCGTCATGGAAGGCGCCCGCCAGCTTTCCGCCGCCATGGCCCGCTTCCTGACCGTGCGCACGCTCAACCCAAGCTGCGGCACCCACATGGTCGAGGTCCAGGACGACCTGCCATCATACACCGTGGTCTCCGTCCGCGACTCCAACGGGCGCATCGTCTGCAGTTCGAACGCCGAGCTGGCCAGCGACACCATGGACCAGCATTGCTTCCTCCCCGGCGCCCATCTGGCGGCGGGCGAGGTGCAGACCGGCCTGTTCACCCCCGCCACCGGCAAGCGCGGCCCGGTGCTGCCATTCTGCGTCGCTTTTCCCGCCGCCGAGGGACGCGTCGGCTATATCGTCATGGAGCTGAGCCTCGACTGGCTGGCCACGCACGTCGCCGCCCTGCGGCTGCCCGAGCGCAGCGCCGTCGGCATCGCCGATCGCCAAGGGACCACCCTGGTGCGCGTGCCGCTTCAGACCAACATGGCCGGCCGCCCGATGCCGGATCAGGTGTTGCCGATGATCGGCAACACCCAGCGCGGCTCCGCCTGGGCCCTCGGCGTCGACGGCCACGAACGCGTCATCGGTTACGTCCCAGCCGGCATGCCCGGCCAGGGCGTCTTCGTCAGCGTTGGCCTGTTCGCGCCCGGCATCCTGGCCGATATCGACGACGCCGCTTGGCAAGGCCTGCTGTTGCTCGCCCTCAGCATCGCCCTCTCCCTGGCGCTGGCGATCTTCGCCGGCGAGCGCTTTATCCGCCGCCCAACCGCCGCCCTGCTCGACGCCGCCCGCCGCTGGTCCGGCGGCGACCTGCGCGCGCGCGCCAAATTGCTGGAATCGCCAACCTCCGAGTTCGGCCGCCTGGCCAGCGCCTTCAACACCATGGCCGAGGCCCTCGGCCGCCGCCGCGACGAACTGGAAGACCTCAACATCACGCTGGAAGCCCGTGTCCGGGACCGCACCCGCGACCTCGAAGCCAGCCGCAACCGCCTGGAAATCGAGATCACCGAGCGCGAGCGCACCCGGGCCGAACTGCACCAGGCGCAAAAGCTCCAGGTCGTCGGCCAACTCGCCGGCGGCATCGCGCATGACTTCAACAACCTGCTGACCGCCATCGTCGGCGCACTCGACCTGATCCACCGCCGCCTGCCGCCCGGCCAGGAACGCCTGCTGCCGCTGATCGAAAACGCGCTGGAAGCCGCCCAGCGCGGCGGCCGCCTGACCGCCCAGCTCCTCGCCTTCTCGCGCCGCCAGCGTCTGCTGCCGGTCCCCACCGACCTCAACGTCCCCGTCCTGGCGCTGACCGGCCTGCTCGGCAGCACCCTGGGCCGCAACATCCGCATCGAAACCGAACTCGCCGCCGAACTCTGGCCGGCCATGGTCGACCCGACCCAGGTCGAGGCGGTGATCCTCAACCTCGCCATCAACGCCCGCGATGCGATGCCCGACGGCGGCGTGCTGACCATCCGCACCCGCAACCTGACCCTGAATACCGCCTCCGCCGCCTATCGCCATGCCAGCCCCGGCGACTACGTGGCGTTGGACGTCAGTGACACCGGCACCGGCATGCTGCCCTCCGTCATCGCCCGCGCCTTCGAACCGTTCTTCACCACCAAGCCCCAGGGCGAAGGCGCCGGCCTCGGCCTGTCCCAGGTCCACGGCCTCGCCGTGCAATCCGGCGGTGATGTCGGCATCAGCAGCCGCCTCGGCTTCGGCACCGCCGTCACCGTCCTGCTGCCGCGCGCCGGCATCGCCACCGCCCGCACCCGCCACGACGACACCGGCACCGCGCGCCAACGCCTGCGCCGCCTGCACGTGTTGGTGGTCGACGACGACCGCGCGGTGCGCGAAATGGCCGCCGAAATGCTGCTCGAACGCGGCCACAGCGTCATCACCGCCGCCGATGGCAGCCAGGCGCTGACCATCCTGGACAGCAGCGCCGCCCACACCCGCCCGTTCGACCTGATGCTGGTCGACTACGTCATGCCCGGCATGAACGGTGTCGCCCTGATCCAGGCCGCGCAAGTCCTCCACCCCGGCCTGCGCGCCCTGCTGGTCACCGGCAACGCCGAGTCCGAAACCGCCGAATTGATCGGGCCAGAGGCGGTGATGCGCAAGCCGTTCACCATCGCCCAACTGGAAGAACGCATGGCCCGCCTGATCGACGATCCCCGGGTCGCGGCAATCGCCAGCCAGGGCTGAGCCAAGCAAGCCCTTCTTTTTGTGAACAAAAAGAAGCAACAAAACTTCATCCGAAAGAATCCTCTCTCCCCCTGCGCTTGGGCGGGGGGAGCCGGAGGGGGGCTCCCTCTCCCACCAAAAAAAGCCTCTCCTCCAGAGAAAAAGCTTTTGCGCCGACGGAAATCCCGCCGTATACTAACCAAAGATGTTAACAAAACTTTCCTCCCCTGGCGCCAGGATCGCCACCGAGCTGGCGGCCCCTCCGGGCCCCGGCGGGAGAACGCTGCCCAACGCCCTGCACACACTCATCACCGCCATCCTGGCCCGCCTCTTCGCCCGCCTGGAGCAAATCCTGGCACTCTGGCTGGCAGGCAACCTCCCCCCGCCCAAACCCGCCCGCTCACATCATCAACCCGAGCGCAGCGAGGCACCCACACTTCCGCCCCGGTCCACGCCCGCCCGATCCCGGCAACGCGCCCCCCGCCCGGAATCCGCAACACCTCCCCTCGCCGATTCCGCCGCCCGCCGCGCAAAAATCTCCCCCACGCGCAAGATATTCGCGCGCCCAAAGCCGCCTCCGCATCACTCTCGCACCAATTTTCGTTTTTTCAGCCCACCGTGTTCAGCGCCTTGGCACATCCATAATATTACGGTATCATAACAAATAAGCAACTGCCTCACCACCCCCCCCCAAACCTGCCGGACTGGCCCGCCTACGACACCAAAACCCGCCCGACCATGGTCCCGGACACCGAATGCCACGTGCCCAACGCCCCGCGCGCCAAGGGCCGCAAGCGATGGCAGGAACTGACAATGGGATGAGAGTGGAGGTCCGGGCGGGAATCGAACCCACATTCGCGGATTTGCAGTCCGCTGCATCACCACTCTGCCACCGGACCCCAGCGGGTGATGGCGCGGTTATTGGCCGCCACCGGGGTGCCGGTCAAGGGGGCGGGCCACGGCGGCTTTGCGCCGGCCGGCCACCGCACCTATAAGGAGTCTCCTGAATTCCAGCCCGGATGCCCCTGATGCCGAACTCCGCGATCGACTTCACGGCCGCACGCATGCTGATGGTGGACGGGCAGGTACGGCCCAACAAGGTGACCGACTCCCGCGTGCTGGCCGCCATGCGCCGCCTGCCGCGCGAGCGCTTCGTGCCCGCCGACCGCACCGCCCTGGCCTACTGCGACGAAGATGTCCCGCTCGGGAATGGCCGCTACCTGGTCGAGCCGATGGTGATCGCCCGCCTGGTCCAGATCGCCGCGGTGCAGGAAGGCGACCGTGCCTTGGTGGTGGGTTCCGGCAGCGGCTACGGCGCCGCCCTGCTGGCCGCCTGCGGTGCCTCGGTCACGGCACTGGAACAGGACCCGGCGCTCATCGCCCTGGCGCGCGCCGTGCTGCCGGTGGTGTCGTCAGGCATTACCCTGGTCGAGGGACCACTGGCCGATGGCTGGAAAGCCACCGGCCCCTATGACGTGATCCTGATCGAGGGCGCGGTGCCCGAGATCCCGCCCGCCGTCCTGGCCCAGCTGCGCCGCGACGGCGGCCGGCTGGTCACCGTGCTCAAGCGCGGCGCCCGCGTCGGCCAGGCGGTGCTGTGCAGTACCGCCGGCGGTGGCCGCGTCGATCCGCATCCGGTGTTCGACTGCGCCATCCCGGTGCTGCCGATGCTCAAGACGGCACCCGGCTTCGTGTTCTGATCCGCCATCCGGCGGTGTGTGCGTAAACCTTGGCGCGCTGGCCGTAGCTGTGGCAAATTGTGCAGTGCATTATCCCACGGCGCATTGTCCGTGGGGACGCGGGAGTGACTGTTGCATGGACGGCAATCGAATGAACGCATCGCGGCTGGGCTTGCGCGCGATCCTGGCACTCGGCGTCGCTGTGGTCCTCGCGACCCCGGCGACAGCACAGGTGCGCACGCTGAACGACGCGCTGGCGCTGACCTATGCCACCAACCCCACCCTGCTGGCCGCCCGCGCCCAGTTGCGCGCGGTGGACGAGAACGTGCCCCAGGCCCTGTCCGGCTGGCGGCCCCAGGTCTCCATCACCGCCAACGCCGGCTACATCGAGGGCACCAGCCAGCAATACATCCGCCCGACGGCGTTCTCGCGCGGCCGCACGGTCGAGAGCAACGCCCTGCGCGGCAGCAACAGCGAGTCGCTCACCGTCAACCAGCCGCTGTTTCGCGGCGGCGCCACCCGCGCCAACACCAACCGCGCGGAAAACCAGGTGATGGCCCAGCGCGCCACCCTGATCGGCGCTGAGCAGACGGCGTTCAGCAGCGCGGTCGACGCCTATGTCGCGGTCATCCAGACCACGCAGGTCCTCGCCCTGCGCATCAACAACCAACAGGTGCTGACCCGCCAGCTCCAGGCCACCCAGGAGCGCTTCCGCGTCGGCGAAATCACCCGCACCGATGTCGCCCAGGCCGAAGCCGCCCTCGCCGGCGCGGTTGCCGACCGGCAGACCTCTGAAGGCGATTTGCAGGTCGCGCGCTCGCGCTTCCAGCAAGTGATCGGCGAGCCGTCGCCGGACCGCCTGGTTGAGCCACAGCCGCTGCGCCTGCCGGTGCGCAGCGTGGACGAGGTGCGCGCCCTGGCCGCCAGCAACAATCCCGCGGTGATCGCCGCGATGTTCAACGATTCCGCGGCGCGCGACAATTTCGACATCCAGTACGCAAGGCTGATGCCCACCCTCAGCCTCCAGGGCTCGATCTCGCGCAACGAAGACGTCCAGACCAAGGACCTCACCACGAAAGTGGGCCAGGTCCTGATGGTGCTCAACATCCCGCTCTACCAGGGCGGCGGCGAGTATGCCGCCATCCGCCAGGCCCGCCAGGCCCAGCAGCAGACCCGCCAGCAGGTCGATGACGCGCGTCGTCAGGCGATCCAGCAGGTGACCCAGGCCTGGGCCTCCTATACTGCGGCGCGCGCGACAATCGAGAGCACCCGCCAGCAGATCCGCTCGAACGAGATCGCGCTCGAAGGCGTCCAGCGCGAAGCCATCGTCGGCAGCCGCACCACGCTGGACGTGTTGAACGCCGAGCAGACCTTGCTCAACTCCCGCGTCACCCTTGTGCGAAACCTCGGCGGCCTGATCAACGCCTCGTACACGGTGGCGGCGGCCTCCGGGCGGCTGACGGCACGGGATCTTAACCTCAATGTGCCTTTGTATGATGAAACCGCCTACTACAAGGCGGTGAAGAACCGGCTGATCGGCACCGGTGACTACGCCACCGACCAGCCCGGCCGCTGACCGCGACGCGCGGCATGCGTGCGTCAGGATCGTGAGAGGCATGGCGACGACATGAGCGCATCCGTTCCGCCACCGGCTTCCGGCACGCAACCTGCGGGCGCCGCGTCTGACCCGTCGATGGAGGACATCCTCGCCTCCATCCGCCGCATCCTGAGCGAAGACGAACAGCCGGCGAAACCGGCGAACACGGCCACCGCCGCCGCGCCCGCCATGGGTGATCCTGCCTTGGACGATGATGTGCTGCCGCTCGACGATTCCATGCTGGTCGCCGAACCCGCCGCAAATATGCCGGACCCGCACGACACCGCCGCCGCCCTGATTGCGGCGATGTCCGAACCCGGGGAACCGCTGGAAGCCGTCGAGCTCGCCCCGCTGCCGGTCGCTCCGCTGCCGATTGTCCCGCCTGTTGCGATTGCCCCGCCTGTCCCGGCGCCGCCGGTGATCGCGTCGCCGCCGCCATTCTCCGACCGCCTGATCAACGCCGAGGCCGAGGCCGCCACCGCCGGTTCGGTCAACACCCTGTTGCGCACCCTGGAATCCGGCCGCCAGGCGGCGTCGATGGCGGTTTATCGCGGCGGCCCGACGCTGGAGGACATGGTGCGCGAGGAATTGCGCGCCCTGTTGACAACGTGGCTCGATGCCAACCTGCCGCCCCTGGTCGAACGCCTGGTAAGGGCCGAGATCGAGCGCGTGGTAAGCCGGGCGGTCGGCTGAACGCCACCGCCGGTTCCCCGCCGCCTCCCCCTTTGCCCGACCAGAGACCTGCAAAAATGCTCGACAAGAACTTTACCCCGGCCGAGACCGAAGCGCGGCTGTACGCTGGCTGGGAAGGGGCGGGCCGCTTCGCCGCCGCACCTGGCAGCAACGCCGAACCCTTCACCATCATGATCCCGCCGCCGAACGTCACCGGCAGCCTGCATATGGGCCACGCCCTGACCTTCACCATCCAGGACACGCTGGTGCGCTGGCGTCGCATGCAGGGCCGCGATGCGCTGTGGCAGCCGGGCACCGACCACGCGGGGATCGCCACCCAGATGGTGGTGGAGCGGTTGCTCGGCGAAGAGGGCACGACACGCCAGGCGCTCGGCCGCGAAAAATTCCTCGACCGCGTCTGGCAGTGGAAGGACGAGTCCGGCGGCACCATCACCCGCCAGTTGCGCCGCCTCGGCGCCTCGCTCGACTGGCCGCGCGAGCGCTTCACCATGGATGACGGCCTGTCCGCCGCGGTGCGCGAGGTCTTCGTCACGCTCTATAAGCAGGGCCTGATCTACCGCGACCGCCGGCTGGTCAACTGGGACCCGAAGTTTCAGTCGGCGATTTCCGATCTTGAGGTGGAAAACCAGGAGGTTCGCGGCAATCTTTGGTACATCGCCTATCCGATTGACGAAGACACGGGCTCCGGCCAGCCCGGCCGCGTCATCACCGTCGCCACCACCCGCCCGGAAACCATGCTGGGCGACACCGCCATCGCCGTGCACCCGGATGACGAGCGCTACCGCGACCTGATCGGCCAATACGCCATCCTGCCGCTGGTCGGCCGCCGCATCCCGATTGTGGCCGACACCTATTCCGACCCGGAGAAGGGCACCGGCGCGGTCAAGATCACGCCGGCCCATGATTTCAACGATTTCGCCGTGGGACAGCGCCATTCGCTGCCAATGCCGTCGATCCTCGACAAGCAGGCGCGCGTCATCCTTGACGAGATCGCCGGCGATATTGCGGTTGCCGCCAACGCCGACGGCGCCTTCATCCACACCCTCGCCGGTCTTGACCGCGGCCTGGCCCGCAAGGCCATCGTCGCCGAGCTGGAACGGCTTGAACTTCTGGTTAAAGTCGAGCCGCACACCCACCAGGTGCCGCATGGCGACCGCTCCGGCGTGCCGATCGAGCCCTTGCTGACCGTTCAGTGGTACGCCAACGCCGCCGTGCTGGCCAAGCCGGCGATCGAGGCGGTGGAGCAGGGCCGCACCAAATTCGTGCCGCAGCAATGGGAGAACACCTTCTTTGCCTGGATGCGCGACATCCAGCCCTGGTGCATCTCGCGCCAGTTGTGGTGGGGGCATCGCATCCCGGCCTGGTACGGCCCGGACGGCCATGTTTTCGTCGAGAAAGACGCCGAAGCCGCCGAGGCGGCCGCGCGCGCGCACTACGGCGACGACCGCCCGATCACCCGGGATGACGACGTGCTGGACACCTGGTTCAGTTCCGCCTTGTGGCCATTTTCAACCCTCGGCTGGCCCGAGCAGACCAAGGAGCTCGCCCGCTACTACCCTGGGGATGTCCTGGTCACCGGCTTTGACATTATCTTCTTCTGGGTCGCCCGGATGATGATGATGGGCATCCACTTCATGGGCGAGGTGCCGTTCAAGACCGTGCATATCCACGGGCTCGTCCGCGACGAACGCGGCCAGAAGATGAGCAAGTCGAAGGGCAACGTCATCGATCCGCTGGAGCTGATCGACCGCTTCGGCACCGACGCCTTGCGCTTCACCATCTGCTCGCTCACCGGCCCCGGCCGTGACATCAAGCTCGGGCCGCAGCGGGTGGAGAGCTATCGCAGCTTCGTCACCAAGCTGTGGAACGCCGCCCGCTTCTGCGAGATGAACGCCATCGCGCCGGACCCGAGCTTCACCCCGGACCAGGCCACCCTGCCGCTCAACCGTTGGATCCTGGCCGAACTGTCCGACGCCATCGGCGAGGCGACGGCGGGCTTGGAAGCCTACCGCTTCAACGACTACGCCGCCGCCGGCTACCGCTTCACCTGGCTGTCGTTCTGCGACTGGTTCCTCGAATTCGCCAAGCCGGTGTTCAATGCGCCGGATTCGGCCGAGGCCGCCGAAACCCGCCGCACCGCCGCATTTGTCCTGGGCCAGGTGCTGCGCCTGTTGCACCCTGCCATGCCGTATGTCACCGAGGAATTGTGGGACCGCTTTGGCTATGGCCCGGCCAACAGCCTGATCTCCGCCGCCTGGCCCGAGCCGTTCGCCGTTCCCGGCGCCGTCGAAGCCCGCGCCGAGCTGGACTGGGTGGTCAGGCTGATCTCCGAGGTCCGCACCGTGCGGGCCGAGATGAACGTGCCGCCGTCGCGCCTGGCGCCAATCATGCTGAAGGACGCCGCCCCGGAGTCGCTGGCCCGTGGCCTCCGCTGGATCGAGGCGATCGGCCGCATGGCGCGGGCCTCGGCGTTCGAGGCGCTGGCCGGCGAGGTGCCGTCCGGGTCGGCGCAGACGGTGGTCGGCGAGGCCACCGTGGTGCTGCCGCTGGCCGGGCTGATCGACCTCGACGCCGAGCGCGCCCGGTTGGCCCGCGACCGCGCCAAGCTGGCCGACGAGGCCGCCAAGATCGCCCGCAAGCTCGACAACGCCGATTTCGTCGCCCGCGCCAAGGAAGAGGTGGTGGAGGAGAACCGCGACCGGCTGGCCACCGCCGAAGCCGAGATGGGGCGCCTGGACGCGGCGTTGCGCCGCATCGCCTGATGCGACGGCGGCGCTCACGACGGCGTGTGCGCGCGCGGATACGGTAAAAATTGACGTTGTCCGCGCCGCATGATACCAAACGCGTGCTCGGGATTGAAATGGCGCGCGATTCGCCATCGGGTGTGGATACCATTATCGGCTGTCGGCGATTGTCGCCGTGATCAAATGCATGGTTTTCTGAAAGAGATTCAGGTGAAGAGCTCCCTTCTTTCCGCGACATCCCTGGCCTCAGTGACCTTCACGCCGAGCTTGGCGGCGCGTCCGTCCAGCGTGTTGTTGACGGCACCTCGGCCGATTGCGCGGGCATCGGCGGCCGGCGGCATGGTTGCCGTGTCGTTGGCGACCGCTTTGGCGGCCTCGGTCGCGCCGGCGAATGCTTCGGTGATCTACACGATCAACGGTGCGACAACCGCGGCAACGGCGACGTTCGGTATTGGCACCAGTGCCAGTGGCGCGACAGCCGGTTATACCCTGGTCGGCTCCAGTTCGAGCGCCGTGTTGACGTTGGCGCGGACGGCGGGCTTGGCAACGTCGACCAAAAGCGTATCGATCGGTTTCCCTGCGCCGACGCTTCCTACCGCGTCGGCGACGTTCACGGTCAATTCGGTCATCGCAACCGCCATAAACGACACGAACCCCAGTCGCACCCGCACCTTTATCTTTGCGCCGACCACGACCGGGGCGCAGACGGCTTCGACGGTGTTCCGGGGAACGAGTAAGACAGCCGCGACGGGCTACGTGGCCAATTCGAATGACGACACGAATGTAACCATCTCCGGTATCGCCGTGGCGCCGATCCAGTCGGTGACCGCCACCGCAACCACGCTGTATGCCCTGCCCGGCACGGCAGCGACCGGCTCGAACAGCTTCAACGTCAAGAATGCGGCGATGGCAGCCGGGTCAGCGTTACGCTGAACGGCACCTTGACCAGCACGCTCAGCGCCGGCTTCGCCGGAACGGTGGCCAACGGCAATTTCAACCTGGCCGACGGCGTGACCGGACCCGCCGCTTCCACGCTGACGTAGACCCTGACCTACACCGGCCAGGCGACCACCGGCGCCGCCACGACCTCGACGGTCACCGCGAGTTTCACCAATGGCAGCGACGCCAAGACCAACGCGGCGCAAACCGTCACCAAGACTTTCTCCGGACAGACCGTGGCCCCGTTGGCCAGCGTCACCAGCACGATCAATTTCGGCCAGGCCCGCGTAGGCACCTCGACCTCCGCCGCGCTGACCGTCCAGAACACTGGCAACGGCAATCTCGCCGGCAAGACCAGCACCTTCAACCTGACCGGCTCGGTCGCCGCCGGCTCTGGCGTATTCAACGGCAGCGGCGGCGCGCTCAACGGCGCTACCGGCCTCAACGACAGCAATTTCGGCGGCGGCGCGGTTACCTCGGCCACTTACAACTTCACCTATGCCCCGACCGCGCGCGTCAGCGATTCGACCAAAGTCACCACGACGCTGGCCAACGGCGCGAACAACACCAACGCGAGCGGGAGCACGACCACCACGCTGTCCGGCCAAGGTGTTGGCCCGGTCTACGGCGCTGCGGTGACCGGCAGCAATCCGAGTTCCGGGCCCATTATCAACGGCGGTACCATCTTCTTCGGCGAATTCGTCGGCGGCTTGACCGCACAGAACCTGCTGATCAGCAACCTCTCCAACGACAGTGCCACCAAGGCGCTGACCGACCTGAACCTGACCTCGATCACCATCAGTAACGCTAGCGAGTTCTCCTTCTCGCTGAGTGCGTTCAATTCCAACGGCGCGTCGTCCGGCTCGATCAGCAACACCACGAACGCCGGGGTCGCCGGCAATATTGCGATCCAGTTCCAAACGCTGACCAGCAAGAGCGGCGCGGCCGTTCTGACCATTGCGACTGACGAGGGTGCCGCCCTGAACGGCGCCGGCAACATCTATGTCTACAACCTCCGCTGGACCGTCCCGGAACCCGGCACATTGATGGTCTTCGGCGTCGGCATGCTCGGCCTCGCCATCTCCCGGCGCAACCGACGCGGCAAGGCCGAGGCCGTGGCGCTGACGGCCAAGGATGCGGACGAAACCAAAATCTGACGGCGATAGGGTCCGCTCGCGCGGGCCCTATTGGCTGGCGGTTTTGCTGGCGATTTCGCCCATCCCGGCGCTATCGCAACCGGCCGGCATCGCCCCGGTGCCCGCGCGGCGGTATCAAACCATTCCGCCCCACCCGGATGGCGAACGGTTTTCCTGGCAGCCCGGACATTGGAACTGGGACGCCGGCGCCGAGCGCTATGTATGGAATTCCGGCCGCCATGTGACCCACCATCCCGATCGGCGGCGCTTCATGGCCGGACGATGGGTTCAGACCGGCGGCACTTGGGTGTGGCGCCGCGCCCGCTGGCGCTAATCCGCGATCTCAACGACCACGGGCACATGGTCCGACGGCTGTTCTTGCCCCCGCTCATGGCGGTCCGCCGCCGCTGAAACCAGCCGCTCCGCCAGCGTCGGTGACAACAGCACATGGTCGATCCGCAGGCCGAGGTCGCGCGGCCATGCCCCCGCCTGATAATCCCAGAACGTCCAGATTGGCCCGCGCGGCTGAAGCGCCCGTACGGCATCCGTCAGCCCCAGCCACACCAGCGCCCGGAACTGCGCCCGCGTTGCCGGCCGCACCAGCGCATCCGTCGCCGACATCGCCCCCGGCGCGAAATCCTCATCGGTTGGACAGACGTTGAAATCGCCGGCAATCAGGAACGGCGCATCGGCCGCCAGCAGCGCCGCCGCCCGCGCCCGCAAATGCCGCATCCATGCCAGCTTGTACTCGTACCCCGCCTCGCCGCCGGAATTGCCGTTCGGCAGGTAGATGCCGATCATCGTGACGCCGCCGCAGACGATCTCGACATAGCGCGCCTGGGCATCATCCTCGGGCAAGCCCGGCAGCCGCGTCGCCGCGACCTCGAACGGCACCCGCGCCAGGGCGGCAACACCGTTATAGGCCTTTTGCCCCACCACCGCCTCGGTGTAGCCGAGTGCGCGGAAGGCCGCCGCCGGAAACGCCGCCGCCTCGCCCTTCAGTTCCTGCAGGAACAGCACATCCGGCTGCACCCGCGCGAGCCAGCGCGCCACATGGCCCTCGCGCTGGCGGATCGAATTGACGTTCCAGGTGGCGATGCGCAAGGCGACAGCGGCCTATTCGACCGAGAAGCTGGTGCCGCAACCGCACGCCGAGGCCGCATTCGGATTGCGCACGGCGAAATGCGCCCCCATCAACGCGTCGGTATAGTCCAGCTCCGACCCCGCCAGCAGATCCAGGCTCGCCGGGTCCACCAGCACCATCGCCCCGTCATGCTCCACCACCAGGTCATCCTCGGCACGCGCGCCGTCCAGCTCGAAGCGGTATTGGAATCCGCTACACCCGCCGGCCAGTACCGCGACGCGCAACGCCTGCGCTGAGCCCGTGGGCTGTGCGTCAACAATCGCCTTGATCTGCGCCGCCGCGCGTGCGGTCAGGCGGAACGGCGCGGGAGCATCCATCGTCTGCGTGTCCATCGTTCTTAAATAGGGTATCCGCGGTCCGGATTGAAGGGGGCATCGGCAGGGATCGGATTGAAGCCGCCCGCGGCATTGTGTATGCGCGGCGCAGTAGCGCAAAGTCCGATCATGATCCCGCACCACGCGAGACCCCCACAATGACCGCCGACGCCCGCGCGCCCTGGGCCGTGCGGGCCGAAAATTCGCGCGGCCGCCTCCACCCCGAGCCGGAATCACCCGGCCGCAGCCCCTGGCAGCGCGACCGCGACCGCATCATCCACGCCACCGCCTTTCGCCGCCTGCAGTATAAGACCCAGGTCTTCGTCAACCACGAGGGCGATTTCTACCGCACCCGCCTGACCCACAGCATCGAAGTGGCCCAGATCGCCCGCTCCGTCGCCCGTGAACTCATGCTGGACGAAGATCTCACCGAAGCCCTCGCTCTGGCTCATGACCTCGGCCACCCGCCCTTCGGCCACGCCGGCGAAGAAGCCCTGGCCATCGCCATGAAGCCCTTCGGCGGCTTCGACCACAACGCCCAGTCCCTGCGCGTGGTCACCCTGCTGGAAGCCCGCTACGCCGCGTTCGACGGCTTGAACCTCACCTGGGAAACCCTCGAAGGCCTGGCCAAGCACAACGGCCCGCTTCGCAAACCCCCGCCCTACGTCGCCCAGTACGACGAGCGCCACAAGCTCGACCTGCACACCCACGCCTCGGTCGAAGCCCAGGTCGCCTCCCTCGCCGATGACATCGCCTACCACTCCCACGACCTCGACGACGGTCTGCGCGCCGGCCTGTTCGCCGTCGACGAAATCCGCCACCTCCCCATCGTCGGCGACGCCCTGGCCGCTGCCCGGACGTCCAGCCTGGACGTCCCGCCCCAGCGCCTGCGCCACGAAACCATCCGCCGCGTCATCAACGCCCTGGTCAACGACCTGATCGCCGAAACCCGCCGCCGCGTCGCCAAGCTCGACCCCGCGGACTCCGACGCCATCCGCCGCGCCCGCACCCCCGTCGTCGCCTTCAGCCCGCCGATGGCCGAGGCCAACCGTGCGATCAAGGAATTCCTCTTCGCCCACATGTACCGCCACTGGCGCGTCAATCGCATGGTCGCCAAGGCCAAGCGCATCACCGGGGAGGTCTTCGCCCTGTTGCACAGCGACACCGGCCTGCTCTCGGCTGATTGGCGCGGACGGGCAGGGGAGGGCGGCACCGCGCGCGCCGCCACCGCGGTGTGCGATTATGTCGCGGGGATGACCGACCGCTATGCGCGCGATGAGCATTTGCGGCTCACCGATATTTCGCATTCGGCCTGACAGGAAAAAGCATGTTCTTTTTTGAAAAAAAGAACCAAAAAACTTTTATCCGTTTGGGCGGGGACCAGCGACGATACGCCGTGCAAGCGAACGGATAGAAAGTCTTTTTGCTTCTTTTTCTTCAGAAAAAGAAGATTCTTCCTTCCTTCTGGACCCCCGCCCAATGCCCCATCTCTTCGCCACCATGCGCGCCCGCGTTCTGGCCGCTCTGACCGCCGACCTGCCGGACCTGGCGCCCGAGCTCCTGGCCCGCGTCGAAGTCACCCCCACCCGTGAGGTCGCCCATGGCGACATGGCCACCAACGCCGCCATGGTCGTGGCCAAGCCGGCCGGCCGCAAGCCGCAGGACATCGCCCAAGCCCTGGTCGCCCGCCTGCGCGACGACCCGGACATCGCCGAAGCCAGCGTCGCCGGCCCCGGATTCGTCAATCTCCAACTCGTCGAATCCACCTGGCGCGCCGAGATCCCCGCCATCCTGTCCGCCGCCGAGTCCTATGGCGACGGCGAGGTGGGGCAGGGGGTCCGGGTCAACGTCGAATACGTCTCCGCCAACCCCACCGGACCCATGCATATCGGCCATTGCCGCGGTGCCGTGGTCGGCGACGCGCTGGCCAATTTGATGGCAAAGGCGGGCTTCGATGTCACCAAGGAGTACTACATCAACGACGCCGGCAACCAGGTCCTCGCCCTGGCCTGGGCCGCCTACTGGCGCTACCTTCAGGCTCTCGGCACGAAGCTGACCGAGGACGAATACGCCCAGCAGGTCCCCGGCGGCCTGCAATACCGCGGCGACTACCTCGTCCCGGTCGGCGAGGCGCTGAAGGCCCGCCACGGCGACACCCTGGCCGCGCCCGGTGCCCATGTCGGCCCCCCGGAAGCCTGGCTCGACATCGTCCGTGACACCACGCTCGACCTGATGATGGCCTCGATCCGCGAGGACCTCGAACTCCTCGGCGTCCGCCAGGCTGTCTTCTCCTCCGAACGTGCCCTGGTCGCCGCCGGCGCAGCGAACGCCACCATCGATACCCTGCGCGCCCGCGGCCTGATCTACGAAGGCATCCTCGAACCCCCCAAGGGCAAGACCCCCGATGACTGGGAACCGCGCGAGCAAACCCTGTTCCGCGCCACCCAATTTGGTGACGACGTCGACCGCCCGCTGCGCAAGTCCGACGGCAGCAACACCTATTTCGCCAACGACATCGCCTACCATGCCGACAAGGTGCGCCGCGGCGCCCAGATCATGATCGACATCTGGGGTGCGGACCACGGCGGCTACGTCTCCCGCATGAAATCCGCCGTCAAAGCCCTCGGCGACGGCACCGCGAGCGCCCCCACCCTGGACATCGTCCTCTGCCAGATCGTCCACGTCCTCAAGGACGGCGAACCCGTCCGCATGTCCAAGCGCGCCGGCACCTTCATCACCCTGCGCGACCTGCTGGACGAGGTAGGCCGCGACGCCGTCCGCTTTACCATGCTGACCCGCAAATCGGACGCCCAGATGGAGTTCGACATCGCTGCCGCCGTCGCCCAGACGCGCGAAAACCCGGTCTTCTACGTCCAATACGCCCATGCCCGCTGCCGCTCCGTGCTGCGCGCCGCGTCCGAAATGCTGGGAGCGGAGGCCACCAGCCCGGCCGCCCTCACCGGGGCCATTTTGGAAAGCCTGAGTCACGAAGCCGAACTTGCCCTGATCCGCCGCCTAGCCAGCTGGCCGCGCGTCGTCGAGAGTGCGGCAATTGCAAGGGAGCCGCACCGTATTGCGTTTTTCCTCTATGATTTAGCGGGCGACTTTCATATGCTGTGGAACCGGGGACGGGACGATGCTGCACTGCGCTTCCTGCAGGCGGAACAGCGTACCGACACCCTGGCCCGCGTCGCCCTGGTGGCGGCAACGGCCACGGTGATCCGGTCCGGCCTCGCCGTTATGGGCGTCACGCCGGTGGAAGAAATGCGCTAGGGGCCGCCGCAGGGCTGCCCGCGAACAAGTGGCCCGCTGGCAGATGAGACAACCGATGGCCGAACTCGACACCACCTACCGCACCCCCCGCCACCGTCCGGGCATGGACCCGAACACCCGCAAGCTCGCCCTGATCGCTGGCGGCCTCGGTGTCGCCCTGGTCGTCATGGTCGGCGCCTGGTCGCTCACCGGCGCCAAGAGCGGCGGCATCCCGGTCGTCGAGGCCGATAGCCGTCCGCTGCGCGTCAAGCCTGACAAGACGCAGATGGCCCAGGATTCCGACGATTCCGTGCCCCCCGGGAAACAGGCCCTCGCCCCCACGCCGGAAGCCCCCAAGCCCGAGGCCCTGAAGGCGCAGGTCGACCGTGCCGCCGCCGATAGGGCCGCCGCCGAGAAGCTGCTCGCCGACAAGCGCGAAGCCGAAAAAGCCGCCGAAGCCAAGGCGCTGGCGGATGCCGCCGCCCCGCCGCCGGCCGCTCCCGCCCCCATCGCGGCGCCGCAAACCGCGATCGCGCAAGCCCCCATTCCCGCCCGCCCGACGCTCCAGCCGGTCGCCCTGACCTCTCCCGTTGCCCCGGCCCCGGCCGCGTCACCGCAACAGCCCACCCGCGTCACGCCAGCACCCACCGCCTCCGGCACACAAGTCCAGCTCGCCGCCGTCACCTCAGAACAGGCGGCGCTGAGCGAATGGTCCCGCCTGGAAAAGCGCATGCCCGACATCCTCGGCGGCCGCCGCCCGGCCGTGGTGAAGGCCGAGCGCGACGGAAAAACCTTCTTCCGCCTGCGCACCGGCGGCTTCGCCGACACCGCCCAGGCCAGCAGCTTCTGCGAAAAGATCCGCACCAAGGGCGGCACCTGCTCGGTGGCCAGCTTCTGACCATCACCTGACGGGGACCCGGCGCGCGTGACCGCGCCGATCCTGCTCGCCTTGCTCGCCGCCTGCCAGTTCGGCACCGCCCTGGTCCTGACCCAGTTCGCGCTGCGTCACGCCCCGCCGGCCGCCGGCGCCCGGATTAGCATCCTTACCTCGGCCCTGTTGCTGGCCATCGTGGCCCTGTGGCAGGTCGATCCCGCCACCTGGGAACCGCGCGGCGCCGCCGTCTTCGCTGCCGTTGGCCTGGTCTTCCCCGTCGCCGTCACGCGCCTGACCTTCGAAGCCAACCGCCGTCTCGGCCCCAGCCTGGCCGGCGCGCTGGGCAACCTCGCCCCGGTCTTCGCCGTCTTGGGCGCCATTGCCCTGCTGGCCCAGCGCCCAACCCCGGCCCAGGGCCTCGCGCTGGCCATCATCGCCGCCGGCGTGGCGGCACTGTCCCTGGCCCGCGGCGGCGCCCGCCAGTCATGGCCCCTTGCCGCCGCCGCCCTCCCGCTCGCTGCCGCCGCCATTCGCGGCCTCGTCCAACCTGTCAGCCAATGGGGCCTGGCTTTCTGGCCCAGCCCGCTCGCCGCCGCCGCCATTGGCTACGCGGTCTCCGCATTCGTCGTGCTGCTCACCACACCGCCAGCCCGCCCCACAGCCCCGGCAACGGCCTGGTTCGCCGTCGTCGGCGTGTGCAATGGCGGCGCCGTCCTCACCCTGTATGCGGCGCTGACCGCCGGCCCAGTGATCCTGGTCGCCCCGCTGGTCGCCACCTACCCCCTGGTCACCCTTGCCCTCGCCGCCCTTCTCCCCGGCACGCCCCGGCCCGGCCGGACCACCCTGGCCGGGATTGCCGCCACCGTCGCCGGCGTCATGCTGCTGCTGGCCGGCTGATCCCCGTCGCGCCAGCAGCGGCCCGGTCGTATAGTGTCTCGATGCCCGTCACGCTCCCTCCGCGCGCTGCCCCCACTCTTGCCGCCATCGTCGGCATCGCCGGCCCTGACCTCACCCCCCAGGAAGCCGCCCTGTTCCGGGCCTACCCCCCGGCGGGCGTCATCCTGTTCCGCCGCAATATCCAGGACCCCGCCCAGCTTCGCCTGCTCATTGCCGCCCTGCGCGCTGTCCTTCCTGCGACCGCTGTCATGATGCTCGACCAGGAGGGTGGCCGCGTCGCCCGCCTGCGCCCGCCGCACTGGGCCGCCCATCCGCCCTGCGGCACCATCGGCGCCCTGCCGCCCGCCCAGGCCCTGCGTGCCGCCTGGCTCCAGGGTGCCCTGATTGGCCACCAATGCGCCCAGGCCGGCTTTGACACCGTCTGCGCGCCCGTCCTGGACCGCCGCCTCCCCGGCGCCAGCGACGTCATCGGCGACCGCGCCTTCGCCGAAACCCCCGAGCTTGTCGCCCGCCTCGCGCGCGCCATGGCCGCCGGACTGCTCGCCGCCGGGGTCCAACCGGTCGGCAAGCACGCCCCCGGCCATGGCCGCGCCAGCGTCGACTCCCACCTCGCACTGCCCACCGTCACCGCCAACGACCTCGACGCCGATCTCCTCCCCTTCGCCGCCAACCCCGACCTGCCCTGGCTGATGACCGCCCACATCCTCTACCCGGCCTGGGATCCGGTCCGCCCCGCCACCCAGTCCCCCACCATCATCCAACAGATCATCCGCGAAAAAATTGCGTTCCGCGGCGTCCTGGTCAGCGACGACCTCGCCATGCACGCCCTCGAAGGTACGCCCGAAGCGCGCGCCACGGCCGCCCTGGCCGCCGGCTGCGACCTCGCGCTCTACTGCGCCGGCGACCCCGAGGGCACCCAGGCTGTCCTCGCCGCGATCCCAGCCGTCACGCCCGCCGCCACCGCCCGCCTCGCCGCCGCCCGCGCCACCGCCGCCCAGCGCGCCATTCCGCTCGACCCCGCCCCCCTCGCCGCCGAGCGCGCCCGCCTGCTGGCCTGACTCGGCGCAGCTTTGCGTCCCCGCCGCACTGCTGTACTTAGCGGCGCTCCCCCACCCTCCTGAAAGCGGGACCGTGCAAGAAATCGTCCTGTCCCTGCTGGCCGCCATCGCCGCGATCGTCCTGCACGAGGTCGCGCACGGCTACGCGGCGCTCGCCCTCGGCGACGACACCGCCAAGCGCCTCGGCCGCCTCACCCTGAACCCGATCGCCCATGTCGACCGCGTCGGCACCCTGATCGTCCCCGGCGTGCTGCTGATCGCCCAAAGCATCTTCGGTGGCCACTTCATGTTCGGCTGGGCCAAGCCGGTCCCGGTCGACGCCCGCCGCTTCCCCGACCCGCGCCGCGGCATGATGGTCGTCGCCGCCGCTGGCCCGGCGATGAACTTCGCCCTCGCCTGGCTCACCGCCCTCGCGCTCAACGTCGCCCCGGACCCCGACTCCACAATCGGCGGCCTGGTGGTCGATTTCGCCTTCCCGTTCATCCTGTTCAACCTGCTGCTCGGCCTGTTCAACCTGCTGCCGATCCCCCCGCTCGATGGCGGCCGCATCATCGTCGGCCTGCTCCCCCTTAAGCTCGCCATCGCCTGGGCCAGCCTGGAGCGCGCCGGCCTGCTGATCGTCATCGGCCTGCTGGTTCTCCTGCCCATGCTACTGCGCGATTTCGGCATCCCCTTCGACCCCGTCATGTCCACGCTGTGGCGCATCATCCACTGGGCCCTCGGCATCCTCCCCTTCCCCGACGGACAAGCCCTCGGTGTCTGACCTACTTCCCCCGGCTCAGGGCGAACTCCCCATCGCCCCCGAAGACCGCATGCTCCTGCGCCTGGACGGCTTCGAGGGCCCGCTCGACCTGCTGCTCGACCTCGCCCGCGGCCAGAAACTCGACCTCGCGAAAATCTCCATCCTCTCGCTGGTCGACCAGTACCTGGCGGTCATCGAGGGCGCCCGCAAGATCCGCCTGGAACTCGCCGCCGACTGGCTGGTCATGGCTGCCTGGCTCACCTGGCTGAAATCCCGCCTCCTCCTCCCCAAGGGGCACGAAGCCGCCGAAGAAGGCGAGTCCGCCGCCGAAATCCTCGCCGAACGCCTGCGCACGCTGCAGGCCATGCGCCTCGCCGCCGCCTGGCTCGGCGCCCGCCCGCAACTCGGCCACGACATCTTCGCCCGCGGCCTGCCCGAGGACCTCGTCGACACCGACCGCTCCAAGCTTGTGCTCGATATCCCCGGCCTGCTGCGCGCCTATCTCGCCGCCATGGCCCGCGCCGGCGCCCGCCGCCAGTACCGCCCCGTCATTCTCTCGGTCTGGACCGTCAAGGACGCGCTGACCCGCCTCGCCCTGCTGGTCGGCAACCTGCCGGACTGGGCCAGCCTGGAGCAGTTCCTGCCCGACACCATCGGCACCCCCATGCAACGCCGCGCTGCCCTGGCCTCCACCCTGCTCGCCGGCCTCGAAATGGCCCGCGGCGGCGCCATCCGCCTGCGCCAGGAGCTGGAATTCGGCCCCATCCTGGTCCGCCGAGGCGACACCGATGACCTCACCGACGAGCACCCCAATGCCTGACACCCCTCCCCCTGACACCGGCCCCCCTGACTCCGACCTCAAAAACCTGCTCCGCCTCGCCGAGGCCCTGATCTTCGCCGCCACCACCCCGGTCACCACCCGCCAGCTCACCCAACTCCTGCCCGACGGCACCGACGCTGACGCCGTCCTCGTCCAACTCCGCGACCAATACGCCACGCGCGGCGTCGAACTCGTCGAAGTCGGCGGCGGCTGGCAATTTCGCACCGCCCCCGACCTCGCCCCCAAACTCCGCCGCGTCGTCCAGGTCCCGCGCCGCCTCCCCCGCGTCGCCATGGAGACGCTGGCCATCATCGCCTACCACCAGCCCGTCACTCGCCCGGAAATCGAGGAACTGCGCGGCGCCGCCCTCGGCCAGGGCACCCTCGACCAACTCCTCGAAGCCGGCCTCGTCGCCCCGCGCGGCCGCAAGGAAACCCCCGGCCGCCCCACCCTCTGGGGCACCACCCCCGCCTTCCTCTCGCAATTCGGCCTCCAGCAACTCCGCGACCTCCCCCGCCGCGAAGACCTCCTGGTCGAACCCACCCTGCTCACCCCAAAACCTGACCCTGAGCCCGAGCCATCCGAATCATGACCGCCGCACGGTTTCCCACCCACCGGCTTTCCTGCTAGCAAAACCCCCCAGGAGACCCAGCGCCCGATGCCTCGCCGATCCCGCATGACCAGCCACGCCCATGTTTGATTTCGCCCATGTTTGATTTCGCATGGTCCGAACTCGCCGTCATCGGCGTGGTGGCGCTGCTCGTCATCGGCCCCAAGGACCTGCCCGGCGCCATCAAGGCGGTTGGGGACATTGTGCGCAAAGCCCGCCGCATGGCCGGCGAGTTCCAAACCCACGTCGACGACATGGTCAAGGACGCCAACCTCCAGGACGTCCGCAACCAGATCAACGAAATCCGCAACTTCGACATCAAGGGCGCGCTGGAAAAGGAAATCGACAAGGACGGCACCATCCGCTCCGCCTTCGACACCTCCAACACCCCAACCCCGCTGCCCAGCACCGACCCGGTCGCCAGCCATATCGACCTGCCGCCACCCGAAGAATACATCCCCGTCACCGCTGCCGAGATCGTGCCTGAAGACACCACCCCCGCCTTCATCCCGCCTGCGATCGCGCACCCGCCCGACATGCCCGAATTCATGCCGCCGCGTGCCGCAAGGCCAGTCTAGGAAAGAAGTTCTTTTTTGAAAAAAAGAACCAAAAAACTTTCATTAATTGGCCATCCCGGGCAAAGCCGAGGCCCTGCGCTGTCTTCGTCCACCTAAACGGATAAAAGTTTTTTGGTTCTTTTTTTCAAAAAAGAACACCTTACCTTGCCTTCGCCCCAACCCCAGGTGACCGCCTTGGCCAATCCCGAAGACACCATCGACGACAAGCCGATGCCCCTGCTCGACCATCTGGTCGAACTGCGCACCCGCCTGATGTGGGCCATGGGCACCCTGCTTGTCGCCGTCATCGGCTGCTACTTCGTCTCCACCCACATCTACGCCTTCCTCGCCCAACCGCTGGTCGACATCCTCTCCGCCCAGTCCGGCGGCGAGCCCCGCCGCCTGATCTTCACCGCCCTGACCGAGGCCTTCTTCACCTACCTCAAGGTCGCCTTCTTCGGCGGTGCCTTCATCTCCTTCCCCATCATCGCCCACCAGGTCTGGCTCTTCATCGCCCCCGGCATGTACCGCAGCGAAAAACGCGCGCTCGCCCCCTTCCTCCTCGCCTCCCCGGTGATGTTCCTCGGCGGCGCCGCCCTGGCCTATTATTTCGTCTTCCCCGCCGCCTTCAAATTCTTCGTCTCCTTCGAAACCCCCGCCGGCGCCGGCGGCGTCCCCATCCAGCTCGAAGCCAAGGTCGGCGAATACCTCGACCTCGTGATGAAACTCATCTTCGCCTTCGGCATCGCCTTCCAGATGCCCGTCGCCCTCTCGCTCATGGCCAAGGTCGGCATCGTCACCTCCAAGGGGCTGAAAAAGGCCCGCCGATACGCCATCGTCGGCATCTTCGTCGCCGCCGCCATCCTCACGCCCCCGGACCCGATGAGCCAGATCGGCCTCGCCATCCCGCTCATGGTCCTCTACGAAATGTCGATCTGGGCCGCCAAGCTGGTCGAACCCAAACCCGTCGCCGAGGACGAAGCCTGATGCGTATCGCCTGCCTGCACACCGTCGACAGCAACATCGCCGTCTTCGAGGCCGCGGCATCTGGCCTGCCCGGCGTCACCCTGACCCATCACGTCCGCGCCGACCTGCTGAAGCGCGCCGAGGCCGCCGGCCAGTTGACCGACGAAATCCGCGACGAAGCCGCCGAACTCCTGCGTGAACTGGCCCACGATGTCGACGCCGTGCTGTTCACCTGCTCCACGGTTGGGCCAGCAGCGGAACGCGCCGATGTGCTCGCCCCGGTCCCCGTCCTGCGCGTCGACGGCGCCCTGGCCTCGGCCGCCATCGCCCGCGCCGCCGCCGGAAAGGGCAGGGTGGATGTCCTCTGCGCCGTCCAAACCACCGTCGAGCCCACCCACGCCCTGTTCGAACGCATGGCCGACGGCACCGAAGTCACCATCAAGATGCACCTCGCCCCAGGCGCCTGGGACGAATTCCGCGCCGGCGACATCCCCGCCTACCACCGCCTGGTCGCCGAAGCCGCCGACCGCCTTTACGCCGATGGGGCGGAAATCGTCGCCTTCGCCCAGGCCTCGATGGCCGGCGCCGCCGCGCTGTGCAAGAACGGCACCCCGCTGACCAGCCCCACCGCCGGGCTGGCCGCTGCCGCCCGATCGTGACGCTCAGAAGAAAGCACGTTCTTTTTTGAAAAAAAGAACCAAAAAACTTTTATCCACCACCGCCTCCCCGCCGTCATCGTGAGCGAAGCGAAGGATCCACGCTTCCTGCTCCGTACGGTGGCCAGCACCACGGGACCAAACCCATGCACGACATCCGCACCATCCGCGAAGCGCCGGAGTTCTTCGACGCCGCCATCGCCCGCCGCAACCTGCCCCCCGCCGCCGCCGCCATCCTGATCCAGGACAACGCCCGCCGCACCGCCCAAACCGCGCTTCAGGAAATCCAGGCCTTCCGCAACGCCCTGTCCAAGCGCATCGGCGAAGCCCGCCGCAACGGCCAGGACAGCGCAGCACTCGAAGCCGAAGTCACCGCCAAGCGTGCCGAGATGGACGCCCTCGAACAACGTGTCGCCCATCTGGACAAATCCATCCACGAAACCCTCGCCGCCATCCCCAACATCCTCGACGCCGACGTCCCCGACGGCCCCGACGAAACCGCGAACGTGATCAAAAAACAGGTCTGGGGCCCCATCGACCTCGGCTTCCCGCCCAAGCAGCATTTCGAGCTCGGCGAAGCCCTCGGCATGATGGATTTCGAAACCGCGACCAAGATGGCCGGCAGCCGCTTCACCATCCTGCGCGGCGGCCTCGCCCGCCTCGAACGCGCCCTCGGCCAGTTCATGATCGACACCGCCACCGTCCAGCACGGCTACACCGAACACACCGTGCCCTTCCTGGTGAACGACGCCACGATGTTCGGCACCAACCAACTGCCGAAATTCGCCGAGGATTCCTTCCGCACCACCGACGGCAGATGGCTCATCGCCACCAGCGAAATCCCCCTGACCAACACGGTGGCCGGCGAGATCGTCCCCGAAGCCCGCCTCCCGATCCGCCTCACGGCATTGACGGATTGCTTCCGCAGCGAAGCCGGTTCCGCCGGCCGCGACACCCGCGGCATGCTCCGCCAGCATCAGTTTCGAAAGGTCGAGATGGTCTCCATCACCCACCCCGACCACAGCGACGACGAACACGAGCGCATGACCTCCTGCGCCGAACGAATCCTGGCGATGCTCGAACTGCCCTACCGCCGCGTCCTGCTCTCCAGCGGGGACACCGGCTTCGGCGCCGCCCGCACCCTGGACCTCGAAGTCTGGCTCCCCGGCCAGCAGATGTGGCGCGAGATTTCCTCCTGCTCCAACACGCGCGACTTCCAGGCTCGCCGGATGAACGCCCGCTACCGCAACGCGGAGGGTAAAGTCGGCGGCTTCGTCCACACGCTGAACGGCTCCGGCGTCGCCGTCGGCCGCGCCTTGATCGCGGTCATGGAAAACCACCAGCAAGCCGACGGCTCCATCCGCATCCCGCATGCCCTCTTGCCCTGGATGGCCGGCGCCGAGTTCATCCGCAAACCCTAAGCCTATCCCACGTCCCGCATGGGGTGGCGTCAGTTCAACCGCCGCTGCGGCACCGGCTCGTTTTCCACCAGGGTCAGACGCGGCGGCCCGGCCGGCAGCGGTGCGGCGGCCATGCTCTCGGCGGGCGCGATCGCCGGCACCGTGCGCGCCTTTGGCGCAGGCAAGGTGGCGCGCATCAGCGCGGCCAGGAACGACCGGCCCCACAGCGCAGGCGTGCGGTTTTCAATCGCCGCCCACAGCCGGTTCCAGCGCTCCTGCCGCTCCGGCAACTCCATGCGCAGCGCCGTTTCCATCGCGTCCGCCATCGCATCGGGATCATGCGGATTTACCAGCAGCGCATCCGGCAATTGCCGCGCCGCCCCGGCAAAGCGCGACAGCACCAGCACCCCGGGGTCTTCGGGATTCTGCGCCGCGACGTATTCCTTGGCCACCAGGTTCATCCCGTCGCGCAGCGGTGTGACCAGCCCGACCCGCGCCAGCCGCATGAACCCGGCCACCGTGTTGCGGTCGGTATTGCGCGAGACAATGCGCAGCGGTTGCCAGTCGGCCTCGCCAAGATCGGCGTTCAGGCTGCCGGCCTCGGCATCCAGCGCCGCGCGCAAGGTCCGGTAGCTCGCCACGTCCTTGCGGCTTTCGGCCGCGATTTGCAGCATCACCACCTGCCGCCGCAGTGCCTCGTTGCGCTCCAGCAGCACCCGCAAGCCGGACAGCCGCTGCATCAGCCCCTTGGTCGGATCAAGCCGGTCGATCCCCAGGATCAGCTTCTGCCCGTCCAGGCTGCGCCGCAGCCGCTCGCCCTCCACCGAATAGGCCATCCGCGCGGCGGTGCGGGCAAAGGCCTGCGCCTCGATCTCAACCGGGAACACCCCCAGCTTGATGCGCCGCCCGTCAAAGATCAGCGCGTTGCTCGGCAGCCGCTGCGCCCCGGCCAGCGTCACCGCGGCGGCGGCGAAATTGGCCACGTCGTTGTCGGTCTGAAACCCCAGCATGTCGGCCGCCAACAGGTCGCGCACCAGGGCGGCCACCTCGGGTGCGGCCGCCAGCACGTCGGGCGCTGCAAACGGGATATGCAGGAAGAAGCCGATCGGACACTTCACCCCGCGCGCCCGCAGACAGGCCGCCAGCGGCATCAGGTGATAATCGTGGATCCAGATCGCGTCGGTCGGCCGCAGCAACGGCAGCAACGAGGCCGCCAGCTTGATGTTGACCTCACGATAGACCTTCGCATCACGCCGGTCGAAGCGCATCAGCTCCGGCATGGTGTGCAACAGCGGCCACAGCACGCCGTTGGAGAAGTTGTTGTAGTAGCGGTCGTGCTCGTCCTGGGTCAGGTCCACGGTGGCATAATCGATCCCGCCGGCGCTCTCCACCTGGCCGAGTGCGGCCGTCGGCGCCGCACTGATCGCCCCGCTCCAGCCGAACCACAGCCCGCCACGCTTCTCCATCAGCCCGTCCAGCGCCACCGCCAACCCGCCGGCGCGCGGCCCCGCGGAGGGCAGGGGAACCCGGTTCGACACCACTACCAGGCGATTCATGCAGACACTCTCCCGGGGGATGGAACGTATTAGCCGAGAGCCTGCGCTGGAGAAGTGGCGAGATAACGGCAAAGTGAGGCCGTAATGAAAAAATACGTCCGCGTCACTCCCTCATTTTTCCCCTCTGGTCAGCGGCATCAGGGAGTGGAATGCTCCGCCCATGGACAAGCAACTCGCCGAGACACTGACCGGTTGGCGCCGGCACCTGCACGCCCATCCCGAGCTGTCGCTCAATGAACGCAATACATCAGCGTTCGTCTGTGAGCGGTTGAAGG
Source organism: Asaia bogorensis (assembly GCA_945869965.1). GTDB lineage: Bacteria > Pseudomonadota > Alphaproteobacteria > Acetobacterales > Acetobacteraceae > CAMDGX01. The sequence continues at coordinate 31,321 of CAMBRC010000002.1, read as the reverse complement.
AATTGGGAATCCCCTTCATCCCCGGCGTCGGCGGCCACGGCGTGGTCGCCACGATCACCCGCGGCAGCTCCAACCGCAGCGTCGGCCTGCGGGCCGACATGGACGCCCTGCCGATCACCGAGGTCACCGGGCTCGACTATGCCTCGACCACGCCCGGGGTCATGCACGCCTGCGGCCATGACGGCCACACCACCAGCCTGCTCGGCGCCGCCGCCCTGCTGCTGCGCGACAGCTCGTGGTCCGGCACCGTCCACCTGGTGTTCCAGCCCGCCGAGGAGGGCGGCGGCGGCGCCGCCAGCATGATCAAGGACGGGCTGTTCAACCGCTTCCCGATGGAGTCGATCTACGGCTACCACAACTGGCCCGGCCTGGAGGCCGGCACGGTGATGGTCCACGAAGGCCCGGTGATGGCCGGCGGCGGCCGCGTCGAGATCACCATGGAGGGCCTCGCCGGCCACGCCGCCCTGCCGCATTTGACCCGTGACCCGATGCTCGCCGCCGGCCATCTCCTGGTCGCCCTGCAATCCATCGTCGCACGCAACGTCGACCCGCTGGACACCGCCGTGGTCACCATCGGCACCATCGAAGGCGGCCGCGCCTCGAACCAGATCCCCTCGAAGGTCACCATGCGCGGCACCCAGCGCTTTTACCGCGACGAGGTGCGCGACCTGCTGACCGAGAGCATCACCCGCGTCGCCAACGGCATCGCCGCCACCTTCGGCATGCGCGCCCTGATCGACGTCAGCGTCGGCATCGGCCCAACGGTCAACCACAAGCCGAACGCCGCCCTCGCCGTCGAAGCCTGCACCGAAGCTGGCATCCCCGTCCGCACCGACCTGCGCCCCGCCATGACCGGCGAGGATTTCTCCTGGTTCCTGCACGAAAAGCCCGGCGCCTTCGTCTGGATCGGCAACGGCCCGTCCGAGCCCGGCCGCGACCTGCACAACGACGCCTACAACTTCAACGACGCCATCCTGCCCAACGCCTCGGGCTTCCTGGCCGGGATCGCCAAGCGGGCTTTGCGCGGCTGATGCGCCCATCCTGGCGCCAATTGGGCCGGCGTCAATTGCCCCGGCGCCAGGTTCTTGGCCTGGCACTCGCAGCGGCGTTGGCGCCGGACATGGCCGCGGCAGGCCCGCAAGACCCGGCCATCGACGCCGCCATCCGCGCGATGCTCGACTCCGATGACGTGGACCACATGGCCACCCTGGCCGCGCCGCTGATCGTCCTGGGCGACCGTGGCGCCGTCGCCCCGCTGATTCAGATGCTCTACTGGCTGCAACCCGAGCTGCACCCGCCAATCGCCGCGGCGCTGACCCATCTTACCGGGGCCGTGCATGGCGAAAGCTGGTTCGACTGGATGGTCTGGCAACAGGACCACCCGGAATTCGCGCCCTATGGCGGTTTCGCCGCCCTGTTGTCCGAGCTGCTCCAGGGGCTGGACGCGCGGTTTGCCCGCTTCCTGCGCCCGGACATGGCGCACAGCATCCGGCTGGAGGAGATCGTCTGGGGCGGCGTCAGCGTGGACGGCATCCCGGCACTCGACCACCCCACGGTGATCCCCGCCCTCGCCGCCGGCTACCTCAACGACGACGACCGGGTCTTCGGCGCGGTGATCGCCGGCCAGGCCCGGGCCTGGCCGTTGCGCATCATGGCCTGGCACGAGATGGTCAACGACACGCTCGGCGGCGTGCCGGTGTCGCTGCCATTCTGCACCCTGTGCGGCGCCGGCATCCTGTTCGATGGCCGCGTGGCCGGCCGCCCCGCGCCGTTCACCTTCGGCTCGTCCGGCCTGCTCTGGCGCTCGAACAAGCTGATGTACGACCGTCAGACCGACAGCCTGTGGAACCAGTTCACCGGCCGCCCGGTCGCCGGAGCACTCAGCGGAACCGACACGGCGCTGACCGTGCTGCCGCTGGTCACCACCACCTGGCGCGCCTGGCGCCTCGCCCATCCCCAAACCACGGTGCTGTCGCTCGATACCGGCTTTGTCCGCGACTACGGCCCCGGCGTGGCCTATCGCGGCTATTTCGCCAGCCCGGCGCTGTACTTCCCCGCCGGTGTCGGCGACTCCCGTCTCGCGCCCAAGGACCGCGTCTTCGGCCTGCGCACCGCTGGCGGCGTCAAGGCCTGGCCGCTGGCGCTGTTTGCCGGCGGCGCGGTGCTGCATGACAGTGTCGGCCTGGTCGACGTCGTGCTGGTCGGCAATGCCGAGGCCGAGGAAGTCCGCGCCTACGAAGCCGAGGGCCGCCGCTTCACCCAGCCGGCGCCGGGCCTGTTGCGCGATGCCGCCGGCGACTGGACGATCGAGGAGGCGCAGCTGCGCGGTCCCGGTGGCCGCACCCTGGCGCGCCTGCCCGGCCATGTCGCCTATTGGTTCGCCTGGGCCGGATACTTCCCCGACACCGCATCCATCCCGCCGCCCCGGCCGTAACGGGTCAGACGGGCAGGGGAGGAATGGCGATGAGACGGATGATGCGCTGGCTGGCGGTGCTGTGCATGCTGACGCTCTGCCCCGCTCCCGCACCCGCCTGGGCTTCCGCCGCTGTGCCCGAAGCCGATCGCGCGGCGATCCAGGCCACCATCGAGGCGCAGATCGACGCCTTCCGCCGCAACGACGATGCCGCCGCCTTCGCCCTCGCCAGCCCGATGATCCAAGGCATGTTCGAAACCCAGGACCGCTTCATCGCCATGGTCCGCACCCTGTATCCGCCGGTCCACCGCCCCCGCCTCGTGGATTTCGGCGAGCTCGTCGAAATCGACGGCGCCCTGGTGCAGAGGGTCGAACTGATCGGCCCCGACGGCACCTCGGCTCTGGCGCTCTACACGATGATCCGCGGCCCCGATGGCTGGCGCATCAACGGCGTGGCGCTCACCGCCAGCGAGAAACTCGCCGCCTGAAGCCCCGCGCCGGCCAAAACCCTCGGCGTCAAGGCGCGCGGCGCCGCCAGCACCAGCGCCGCCGCCCGCCGCCGCCACTGCGCCACCATATGCTGTTGTGTCCCCGGCAAAGCCGCCCGCACCGGCGCATCCACCAGCCCGCACGGCGGCGTCCAGGCGAGATAGTCGGTCCAGGCCTCGCGCCGCCACAGCGTCGGGCCGTCCGGCACGGCAACATCGCGCCGCCACAGCACCTGCTTGCGATCGCCAGCGGCTGAAACCCGGGTCGCCATCCGTCCGCCGCCAGCGTCGCCGCGGCTGATATCACGCCACGCCAAGGGCTCCAGCGCCAGCAACGCCACCTCGCCATCCAGCGCCATCGCCACCGCCGCCCATTCCAGCACCGCGCCGCCGTCTTCCTGGACAAAGCGCGCTACGCTCAGCCGCTCGCGGCCGCATTCCAGCCCGCTCGACAGCCGGGCCGAACCCGCCGGCAGCAACAGCGGCCGCCGTATCCCCGGCCCGGTCACGGCCACCATACCCGCCATAGCCGCCTCCAACCGCAGCACGGCGGAATCAGCGCGCGCCGGCCGTGACAGCACGGCCGGCGCGGCAAGCAACAAGGCGCGGCGGGACAGTGTCATCGTCCCAGCATCGCCGCTCCCGGTTAACAGCATCTTGCCGCCGGGCGAGTCCCCAGCGGCAGGCCGCCCGCTACTTCACAACCCTGATACCAACCATTGGAATGATTGATCCACACGAAGGGAAGGAAGGCGAGGGCTCTGCCGTCGTGGCGCGAAGCCGCGCCACGGGACCCGCTGGGACCGGCGGCCCCAGACCCCCAATACTTTTTATAGGGTTGAGGTCCAGGGGTTCGGCCCCTGGCGGGTTTGGGCGGAGCCCAGCCTTGCCTGCCTGGATGAGTAAAGCGTTCCGATGGTTGGTATGAGTATCGATACTTATAGAATGCGCGTCGGCTTCGAAGCGCTGGCTAACCCGCGCCGAACCGTCCGATGCTGCGCAGCTTCACGCCCTTCGTGGCACCTTCCAGCCCATACCAGCCGGACAATGACGGAATCTCCACCGCGCCTTCGGGCCCCTCAAACACCAGCCCGCGCCCAAGCCCCAGCGCAAACCGCCGCCCTGGCATCGGGTTCAGCGCCGGCGTCACCGGCCCCAGCCCATACTCCACGTGATGCGAAATATCGTAATGGTGCGAAGCCCCCGCCGCGCGCAGGTTCAGCCAGCAATGCCCGGTCGGGTAGTCGTCCTTCCCGGCATAGACAAACCCGCCGATCACATAAACCGCCTCGACCCCGATCGCCCGCAACGCCGCCACCCCGACCGTGTGCATGTCCACGCACGTCCCGGTATTGAGATCGCACCCCAGCGCCGGCATCGCATCACCGTCATCACCCAGGTAGCGCGGGCGCTTGCCATACTGGAACCGTTCGGCCACGAACTGCATCAGCGCCGGCACCCGCGCGGCCGCCAGCCCGCCCGGAACCCCTTCCGCCAACTCCGCCGCTAGCGCATCCGAGGCGACGTCAAACCGCGTCCCCGCCGGCTGAAACGCCCATTCCGGCCAGGCGCCCCCGTCCTCGGCAAAGCGATAGCGGATGCGCGGCACCGCCCCCACCGCCAGCCGGCACAGCCACGCCGCCTGCCCGCTATTGCCCGCCCGCACCATCGCCACCGGCGCCACGCCCTCGAACTCGGTCGCCAGCACGCGCTGGTTCGGCGTATCCGGCGCCACCGGGGCGATATACAGCCCGGCCTCGGCCACCGGCGCATCCAGCGTTAGGTCGAAAGTCGCCATCACATTCCTCCAACGAGACGACGCACCGCCCGTACCTAGCCAATCAGAACCGCGCGGCCCAGCCGCACCGACGCCTCCGCCGCCAAACACACCCGCACGCTCAGCGCCGCCTCCGCCGCCGGCATCGGGCTCACCCCGGCCAAAAACCCGGCATGGCTGCGCCGCAAATGCTCGACCAGCTCAAAAACCTCGCCCGACCGCCCGAACCGGATCGTCTCCGCCGCCTCCATCCCACTACGCCGGATCGACAGCCCGGCATCGCTCTCCGTCACCCGCGCATCCCCCGCCGACCACCACGACCGCAGCGCCCCATCGCTGCCGGCGATATCCAGCGCGCAATGATGCTCGAACCCGTCCAGCAACTGCGTCACCGAAAAAAACGCCCCGCTGCCATAACGCACCGTCATCGCCACATTACCGCCCAGCACCCCCGGCGTCGCCGTCGCCTGCACCGTTTCTGGCGCGCCATGCACGCCAAAATACCACAGCAGCAGGTCGAGAAAATGCACCGGCTCCTCCAGCACCCAAGAACCAACGCGTGCCGGATCATGCCGCCACCCGCCACTCCCCCCGCGAAACGGCCGCCGGAACAGCGAATAAACCCCCGCCATCGGCACCCCGATCGCCCCCGCCGCGATCTCCTGGTGGATCAGCTCCCACTGCTCGGACACCCTGAGCTCATGCACCACGCTGACCAGCTTCCCGGCCGCCCGCTCCGCCGCCAGAATGCGCGCCAACCCTTCCTCGCCGGTCGCCAGCGGCTTCTCCACCACCACATGGCAACCAGCCTCCAGCGCCGCCACCACCATCCCGGCATGCAAATAATTCGGCGCCACGATGTCCACCACATCCACCCCGCTCCCCAACAGCGCCTCCAACGTCCGATGCACCCGCACCCCGCCAAACTCCGCCGCCGCCTCCGCCGCCGAGCCCTCGCCATGCGCCACGATGCCAACCAGCTCGGCGCCCGCGACCTGCCCCCAGCCGCGCGCATGGAACTTGCCCCAGGCGCCAAACCCCACCACACCCACCTTCACGCTCGTTCCTCCCGCTTCGCCGCCACCCACAAGGCTTCCATCTCATCCAGCGACGCCTCCGCCGGCTCCCGCCCCTGCACCGCCAGCCCCGCCTCGATGAAACCAAATCGCCGGGCAAACTTCGCATTCGCCGCGCGCAGACACTCCTCCGGGTCCAGCTCCAGCTTGCGCGCCAGATTGGCCAGCACAAACAGCAAATCCCCCACCTCGTCCTGCAACCGCACCGGGTCAGCACCGCCCAGCTCGGCCCGCAACTCCCCCACCTCCTCGTCCAGCTTGTCCAGCACCGAGCCGGCATCCGGCCAGTCAAACCCCACCCGAGCCGCCCGCGCCGTCAACTTCGCCGCGCGCGTCAGCGCCGGCAGCCCCAGCGGAATCCCCGCCAAGGTCCCCCCCTCCGCCCGCGCCACCCGCTCAACCTTCTTCTGCTCTTCCCACGCCGCGCGCTGCATCCCCGCATCCCGCGCCGCGGCCTCACCGAACACATGCGGATGCCGCCGCACCATCTTGTCCGAAATCGCCCGCGCCACCTCGGCAAACCCGAACAGCCCGGCCTCCTCGGCCATCCGCGCGTGATAAACCACCTGGAACAGCAAATCCCCCAACTCATCCGGCAACGCGGCAAAATCCCGCCGCGCAATGGCATCCGCCACCTCGTACGCCTCCTCGATGGTATACGGCGCGATACTGTCAAAATCCTGCTGGACATCCCACGGACACCCCGCAACCGGCGCCCGCAACGCCGCCATGATGTCGAGCAACCGCCGCATTTCCCGCTCAGCCTCGTCCATCGCCCACTCCCGCAACTCCCGCCGGTTTACGGCCGCTCCCAAACCAGGGCAAATGCCGCCATGACCGACCCCCGCCACCACGCCCCGGCCACCCTGCGCAACCGCGACCCCATCCTGGCCGTCCTGCGCCGCCTCGCCCCCGCCACCGGCCGCCTGCTCGAAATCGCCAGCGGCAGCGGCGAACACGCCGCCTACTTCGCCGCCGCCCTGCCAGGCCTGGACTTCCAACCCTCCGACCCCGACCCGGACCGCTGCGCCAGCATCGACGCCTGGTGCACCGCCCAGCCCAACGTCCGCGCCGCCATCGCCCTGGACGCCGCCCAACCGGACTGGCCCGTGACCGGCGCCTTCGACATCGTCCTGTCCTGCAACATGACCCACATCGCCCCCTGGGCCGCCACCGAGGGCCTGCTGGCCGGGGCAGGGCGCGTCCTACCCCCTGGCGGCGCCCTCATGTTGTACGGCCCGTACCGCCGGGCGGGCATCCTCACCGCCCTCAGCAACCAGGAATTCGACGCCAGCCTGCGCGCCCAAAACCCAGCCTGGGGCCTGCGTGACCTGGAAGCCGTCAACGCCCTCGCCCTCCAGGCCGGCCTCACCGGCCCAGAGGTGATCGAAATGCCCGCCAACAACCTCTGCGTCGTCTGGCGTCGCCCCTAATTTACTGGAAATACTTCGGAAACTGCTCCAGCACCGCCGCCCAGCGCTCGAAATTATTCGCCAGCGCCTCGGTGGTCGCCCCGCGCTCCACATCCATGTCCATCTCGACATACAGCTTGCCGCCATCGATATACGCCCGCCCGAAGCGCTTGGTGCGGTTCCAATCCGCCACCTTCGCCACGGTGCCCCCGGCCGCCCCCTCGAACCCCGACGAGAACTGGATCGAGCCACAGCGCGGTCCCTTGCACGGATAAAAATACACCCCGAACTTGCGCCCGCCCGAGTTGCTGTAGATCAGCGGATCGCCATCCTTGTCCGTAGTGATCTCGGTCGCCAGCTTCATCCCGCGCATCACCCCGGCCACTTCCTGCGCGGTCACCCCCCCGGTCGGCAACGGCCCCGCCACCGCGGCACTCGCCCATAAGACCGCAGCACCCGCCAGCACCGCCTTGCCCAAACCGCCCATCGCCAACCTCCATTCCCGCCGGGCGCCGCCGATCGGTCGTCCCTCGAGTCGCCGCATAGTCTTCGCCGGTTCGCCGCACGCCGCAACGCCCGCCCTATGCCCGCACAACACCCGCCAGCACGATCTCCCGCCAGATCTTCGTCGGCGCCACCCACTGATCCCGCTGATTATACCGCCCAGCCGTAATCGCCACCGTCAGCCCCAACGACGGCATCACCCAAAGCCGCTGCCCGCCATTGCCAAACCCCGCCGCCCACCGCCGCGCCGCCCCCAGCACCGGCCCCTCGCCCATATACCAAAACCGCCCATAGCCCAGCCCATCCATCGCCGGCACCGCCGGCATCATCGACGCCTCAACCCACCCCTTCGGCACCACCCCCGCCCCGCCCTCCAGCATCACCTGCCCAATCCGCAGCAAATCGCGCGGCAGCAACCGTAACCCCGATGCCGCCGAAACCACCCCATCGGCCCCGCGCGCCCACTCAAACCGCGCAATCCCCAACGGCCCAAACAACGCCTCGGCCGCAAACGCCTCCAGCGACATCCTCGCCCCGCGCGCGATCAACGCCCCAATGACCGCCACCGCGCCCCCGCAATACGTCCACCCCCGCCCGGGCGCCTGCACCATCCGCCCGCCCAAAACAAAGCGCAGCCGGTCCGCCGCCATCTCCATCGCAATCTCGCTGTTGCGCGGATCGCTATAGGGCACGCTCATCTCGTCCCAATCCGTCCCCATCGTCATGTCCAGCGCATGCCGCACGGTGATCCCCGCCCGCCCGGGATCGCCCGCCAAATCGCCATACTCCGGAAACTGCGCCAGCAACCCCGCCTCCGGCCCCGGCACCAGCCCGCGCCCCAGCGCAATCCCGTACAACAGCCCGACCACGCTCTTGCTCACCGAGCGCACGTCATGCAGCACCTCGGGCCCGAACCTGACCACCCCGAGATCGCGCCCCCAGGCATCGTCCCGCCCCGCCCCGTAGTGCTCCAGCACCAGCTTCCCGCCGCGCGCCACCAGTACCGAATGAATATCCGGCAACCCGCCATCGCCCAACCTGGCAGCCAACCGCTCCGCCAGGTCCGGCACAAACCCTGCCTCCGCCGGCGTCACCCGCGCCCATGCAGCCACCGCCGGCGTTGCAGCCATCCCCAGCCCCCCCATTGCAATCAGGACATCCCGGCGTTCCATGCTTGGAATTATAGCCCGAGCCTGTACCCTGTCGCGATCTGGAGGAACCAACATGCCCGCATACCGCTCCCGCACCACCACCCATGGCCGCAACATGGCCGGCGCCCGCGGCCTGTGGCGCGCCACCGGCATGAAGGATGGCGACTTCGGCAAGCCGATCATCGCCATCGCCAACTCCTTCACCCAGTTCGTCCCCGGCCACGTCCACCTCCAGCCCCTTGGCCAGCTCGTCGCCCGCGAGATCGAGGCGGTCGGCGGTATCGCCAAGGAATTCAACACCATTGCGGTCGATGATGGCATCGCCATGGGCCATGACGGCATGCTCTACAGCCTGCCGTCGCGCGAGCTGATCGCGGACGCCGTGGAATACATGGTCAACGCCCATTGCGCCGACGCCCTGGTCTGCATCTCCAACTGCGACAAGATCACCCCAGGCATGCTGATGGCCGCCATGCGCCTGAACATCCCCGTCGTCTTCGTCTCCGGCGGCCCGATGGAGGCCGGCAAGATCGAGCTGAAGGGCCACAAGCGCTCGATCGACCTGATCGACGCCATGATCTACGCCGCCGACGAGAAATACTCGGACGAAGAGGTCGCCACCATCGAGCGCTCGGCCTGCCCGACCTGCGGCTCCTGCTCCGGCATGTTCACCGCCAACTCGATGAACTGCCTGACCGAGGCCCTCGGCCTCGCCCTCCCCGGCAACGGCACCGTGCTCGCCACCCACAGCGACCGCAAGGCCCTGTTCGAGGAAGCCGGCCGCGTCATCGTCGAGATCACCAAGCGCCATTACGAGCACGACGACTATTCCGTCCTGCCGCGCAACATCGCCAATTTCGAAGCCTTCGAGAACGCCATGACGCTGGACATCTCGATGGGCGGCTCCACCAACACCGTGCTCCACCTCCTCGCCGCCGCCCAGGAAGGCGAAATCCCCTTCACCATGGCCGACATCGACCGCCTCTCGCGCCGCGTCCCCTGCCTGTGCAAGGTCGCCCCCGCCATCGCCGACGTCCATGTCGAAGACGTCCACCGCGCCGGCGGCATCCCCGCCATCCTCGGCGAGCTCGACCGGGCGGGCCTGATCCACCGCGACGTCTCCACCGTCCACGCCAAGACCATGGGCGAAGCGCTCGACGGCTGGGACATCGCCCGCCACCCCTCGCCCAGCGTCCAAAAATTCTTCCGCGCCGCACCCGGCGGCGTCCCCACCCAGACCGCCTTCAGCCAGTCCTCGCGCTGGGACGACCTCGACACTGACCGCACCAAGGGCGTCATCCGCACCCTCGACCACGCCTTCTCCAAAGATGGCGGCCTGGCCATCCTGTTCGGCAACATCGCCGAAGAAGGCTGCATCGTGAAAACCGCCGGCGTCGACGATAGCATCCTGAAATTCAGCGGCCCCGCCCGCCGCTTCGAAAGCCAGGACGACGCCGTCAAAGCCATCCTGTCCAAGAAAATCAAAGCCGGCGACGTCCTCGTGATCGTCTACGAAGGCCCCAAAGGCGGCCCCGGCATGCAGGAAATGCTCTACCCAACCAGCTACCTGAAATCCACCGGCCTCGGCAAAGCCTGCGCCCTGGTCACCGACGGCCGCTTCTCCGGCGGCACCTCGGGCCTGTCCATCGGCCACTGCTCCCCCGAAGCCGCCGAGGGCGGCACCATCGGCCTGGTCCAGGAAGGCGACACCATCGACATCGACATCCCCAACCGCACCATCAACGTCCGCCTGACCGACGCCGAACTCGCCACCCGCCGCGCCGCCATGGAAGCAAAGGGCCTCGACGCCTGGCAGCCCCTGCCGCGCCCGCGCAACGTCACCCAGGCGCTGCAAGCCTACGCCGCCCTCACCACCTCCGCCGCCCGCGGCGCCGTGCGCGACGTCAGCCAGCTTCGCCGCAAGTAAGGCGAGGGCGCCGCCCTCGACCCGCCGGGGCCTGAGGCCCCGGACCCCCATGACTCTTCTCTCCCCTCGCGCTTGGGCGGGGGGAGCCGGAGGCGGGCTCTGGCCGCACCACCCCACATCAGGTCCCCCCAATGCGTCTCCTCCTCCCGCTACTCCTCCTCGTCGCCACCGCCGCCCACGCCGAAACCATCACCCCGCTGAAAAACCAATCCGCCACCCAGCAGCAAACCGACCAGCGCGCCTGCGCCGACCTCGCCCGCCAGCGCACCGGCTTCAACCCCGACGTCCCAGCCCCCAGCCTCACCACCGATGCCTCCAAGGGTGCCGCCGCCGGTGCCGCTTCCGGCCTCCTCTCCGGCGACCCCACCAAGGCCGCCGCCGCCGGTGCCGCCACCGCCGCAATGCGCCACCGCAGCCAATCCGCCGAACACCGCGAAAAGCACGCCGCCTACGACAAAACCCGCACCACCTGCCTCACGGACCGCGGGTACGCCGTAAAGTAGCCACGCCAACCCCACCCTCGATCACCCACCCGGCACAAGCGGAAAAAAGTTTTTTGGTTCTTTTTTTCAAAAAAGAACAAGTACTTCTTTTTGAAAAAAGAAGCGAAAACGTTCCTCCACTGGCTGGCTTGGCCCACGCCGTGACCAGGTAATCCACACCGCGATCCCCCGTCCGAAGGCAGCGCGCCGCAAGTTTCGCTTGTCTGCCCACCACCGCATGCCCTAGTGCGTCGAGGCAAGGAACAACCGGCAAGCCCGGGCAAACAGGGGATATCACGCGATGGCATTCAAGCTCGCAGCCGCCGGACTGGCCACGGCACTCGCTCTCGGCGTCATGACCACCGCCGCCACCGCCCAAACCCCCGCTGCCTCCCAAACATTGGACAAGCGCGAGTTCAACGTCGTCGGCACCTGGGGCTTCCTGAACAACTGGGCCCTGCTCGAAAAGCCGTTCTGGGCCGAGGAACTGCCCAAGGCCTCCAACGGCGCCCTCAAGGGCAACGCCCGCGCCCAGACCGAGCTGAACCTCAAGGGCACCGAAATCCTCCGCCTCCTCAAGCAAGGCGTGTTCGACTTCGCCGCCGCCCTGCCGATCTATGTCGACGAAGGCAGCGCCATCATCGAAGCCGCGGACATCGCCGGCGTCGCCCGCGACTTCAAATCCGCCCGCGCCGTGGTCGACACCTGGCTGCCCGAGATGCAGAAGGTCATGCGCGAAAAGCACGGCGCCTCCATCCTCGCCACCTTCGTCTTTCCCGAACAGGTCATCTGGTGCCGTGGCGACGTCAAGGGCACCGCCGACCTCAAGGGCAAGAAGGTCCGCGTCCAAGGCACCTCCCAGGGCGACTTCATCACCGCACTCGGCGGCATCCCCGTGACCATCGCCTTCGCCGAAGTCCTCCCCGCCCTGGAAAAGGGCGTCGTCGATTGCGGCATCACCGGCACCATGCCCGGCTACAAGGCCAAATGGACCGAAGTCACCCAGTCCCTGCTCTGGCTCCCAGTGAACTACACCATCGGCTTCTGGGCCGTGAACAACGCCACCTGGGCCAAGCTCTCCAAGCCCACCCAGGACTTCATGACCGCCCAGTTCAAGGCACTCGAAGAAAAAAGCTGGAAAGTCATCGCCGCCGAATCCGACGAAGGCATCTTCTGCGCCACCGGCACCGGCACCTGCACCCAAGGCCCGGTCGGCAAGCTCGCCCTGGTCAAGCCGTCCCCGGCCGACGTCGCCGCCCGCGAAAAGGCGCTGAACGAAGTGGTCCTGCCCAACTGGGCCAAGCGCTGCGGCACCGAATGCGCCGCCACCTGGAACAACCTGGTCGGCAAGACCTACGGGCTGACCGCCAAGGCCAACTAGCAAAGCAAGGCCAGGGCTCTGCCCTGGACCCGCTGGGGCCGGCGGCCCCAGACCCCTTTTCATGAGGTCCAGGGGCTCGGCCCGTCGCGCGAAAGCGTGCTAGGCACGACGCGGGTCTGGGCAGAGCCCGGCCTTCCTTCCCTTCCCTGAAGGCGCCAAAAATGGACAAACTCTGGACCGCACTCGCGGCACTCTCGCGCACCGCCGCCTGGGCAGGCGCCGCCATGCTCCTCCTCGCCGCCCTGGTGGTCACCGCCGAGGTCCTGCTGCGCAAGGTCCTCAGCCCACTGATCGGCACCGCCTTCAGCTTCACCGGCTCGGACGAAATCGCCGGCTACCTCTTCGCCGTCGCCACCAGCTGGTCGATGGCCCATGTCCTCGTCACCCGCGGCCATGTCCGCATCGACGCGCTATACGGCCTCTTCGGCCCCCGCATGCGCGCCCTGTGCGACATCGTCGCCCTGCTCGCCATGGGCCTGTTCATCGCCGTCCTGCTCGAACGCACCTATTCCCTCTGGCTGGTGGCACTCCAGGACGGCATCCGCTCCAACACCACCCTGCGCATCGCCCTGGTCTGGCCGCAGGGCGCCTGGGTCGCCGGCATCGCCCTGTTCGCCGCCGCCCTCGCCCTGGCCCTGCTGCGCACCATGGCCGCCCTGGCACGCGGCGACCTCGCCGCCGTCGCCGCCCTGGCCGGCGCCTCCAGCCAGGATGACGAGATCCGTCAGGAACTCGAATCCCTCCCCATCTCCAAACGGCAGGCCTGACCCATGCTCGCCAGCGCCCTCGCCCTCCTGGTCGGCATGCTCGCCCTCAGCGTCCCCGTCGCCGCCGTCATGGGCGTGCTCGGCCTGGCGCTGAACCAGTTCTTCGCCATGATGCCGCTGCACCGCGCCATGGGCGACGTCGCCTGGAACGCCAGCAGCGAATACATCCTGATCTCCATCCCGCTCTTCGTCATGCTCGGCGAAATCCTGCTCCGCGCCGGCATCGCCGCCCGGGTCTATGCCGCCATCGCCCAATGGCTCTCCTGGCTGCCCGGCGGCCTGATGCACGCCAATATCGGCACCTGCACCCTCTTCGCCGCCACCTCCGGCTCCTCGGTCGCCACCGCCGCCACCATCGGCACCGTCGCCATCCCCGAAATCCAGAAACGCGGCTACGACGAACGCCTGTTCCTCGGCACCATCGCCGCCGGCGGCACCCTGGGCATCCTCATCCCGCCCTCGATCAACTTCATCCTGTACGGCCTGCTGACCAACACCTCCGTCCCCCGGCTTTACCTGGCGGGCTTCGTCCCCGGCTTCCTGCTCGCCTTCCTGTTCATGGTCATCGTCGTCATCGCCTGCCTGATCACCCGCTCCAAGGGCGGCCAGCGGGTCATCACCTCCTGGCGCGAACGCATCTCCGGCCTGCCCACCCTGATTCCGCCCGCCCTGATCTTCCTCGTCGTCGTCGGCTCGATCTACGCCGGCTTCGCCACCCCCACCGAAGCCGCCTCGCTCGGCGTCATCGCCGCCCTCATCCTCGCCGCCTGGGAACGCGCCATCTCCTGGCCCATGCTCCGCGCGGTGGCCGAAGGCACCATGCGCACCACCGCGATGATCATGCTGATCATCCTGGCCGCCCAGTTCCTCAACTTCGTCCTCGGCGCCATCGGCCTGACCGACGGCATCGCCGAGGCCATCAAATCCCTCGGCCTCGGCGCCATCGGCACCATGCTGCTGATCATCGTCTTCTACCTGATCCTCGGCTGCTTCATGGAAACGATCTCCATGATGATCCTGACCACCCCCTTCATCGCCCCGGTCGTCTTCGGCCTCGGCTGGGACCCGGTCTGGTGGGGCATCGTGCTCACCATCCTGATCGAAGCCGCCCTGATCACCCCGCCCGTCGGCCTGAACCTTTACGTCGTCCAGGGCCTGCGCGCCCGCGGCGCCATCGGCGACGTCATCGCCGGCGCACTGCCCTTCGTCGGCGCCATGCTGGTCCTCATCGCCCTCCTGATGATGGCCCCCGACATCGCCCTGTTGCTGCCCCGGCTGGTCATGGGGTAGCGGCGCCAGAAGGGATAGGGCAGGGCGCTGCCCTGCACCCGCCAGGGGCCAAGCCCCTGGACCTTATCCCTCTGAAAACAAATTTCTTTCCGGGCACTTGAGCGCCTGCCTCGCCAAACCCCGGCCGCGCTAAAAAACCTGAAAAAATATTCTTGCATTGTTCTCTGTCTGATGTTAAGAACAAAAAATGAACATAGGTCCAACCCTGGCGCCCACGGATGCCCCGCATCCGGCGAAGGCTTTTGCCGAACGCCTGGACTCGATCTTTGTCGTTCTCCTGCCGGTCATCGCGGCGGGCCTCTACCATCTCGCCCGCTTCTCCGTGCCGGTCTGGAACCGCGTCTCCCGCACCCGCCAGCGCCTCGCCCGCCTGCTCGCCCTGCTGGCCGCCGGCCGCCTGCCGCGCCCCTCCCGTCCGCGCCCGGACGGTGTCGCCCCGCGAAAAGGCGGCCCCCCCGCGCCCTACATCCCGCGCCGCCGCGCCTGGCTGGTCGCCATCATCGGCTACCGCGCCGCCTGGGGCATGGCCAATCTCGACGCCCTGCTTCGAGACCCCATCACCCAAGCCCTCCTCGCCGCCTCCCCGCCCGAGGCCCGCAAATCCCTAGGCCGCACCCTGCGCCCCCTCTGCCGCCTCCTCGGCGTCGACCTCCCCCAGGAACTGTCGGCTCCGCCACGGCCGGAGCCAGCAAGCGGCACCATCACCGCCAGACCGGCCAAACCGCCGAAACCCGCCCCGCCGCCACTGCGCCACCCCATCTACCCGCTGCGCCGGCCGAGGCTGATTCTATACCCCGACCCACCGCGAAAAACGCGCGCCTGAGCCCTCTCGCATACCCGCCCCTAATTGTTCCGATTACAAAACAAAAATCCCCGACCGCTAAGCCGCCGCTCGCTTCACGCCGCCCACCATCGCCGCCGCCCCCAGACAGATCACCCCGGCCGCGATGAAAATCACCCCATAACTCCCCAGGTGATCCCGCAACACGCCCCCGAGAAACGCCGCCGCCCCGCTCCCAATCTGGTGAATCGCGTTGATCCACCCATACATCAGGCTCCCCCGCTCCCGTCCGAAATGCTGCGTGCACAGCTTGACCATTGGCGGCACCGTCGCCACCCAGTCCAACCCATTGATAACAATTATAATCGTAAACCCAACCGGCGTATCGAAACTGAACGGCAGAAACGCCAATGCAAACGCTCGCGAAACAAAATAGATCCCCAGCAGCCACCGTGCGTCGAACCGGTCGCTCAGCCAGCCGGAGCCGAACGCCCCGATCACGTTGAACACCCCCATCCCCGCCATCACGCCGGCACTCGCCACCGCGGTGAACCCGGCATCCATGCAGGCCGGGATCAGATGCGTCCCGACAAACCCGTTCGTCGTCGCCCCACAGATGATGAAAGCCCCTGCCAGCAACAGGAACGTCTTGTTCCGCAGCCCTTCGCCCAACGCCGCCATTGTCCGTGCAAACGGATTGCCCATGACGAGTACCGCCACATGCGGCGGCCCGCTCTCGCCATACGGCGCCAGCCCGATATCCGCCGGCCGATCCCGCATCCCCCACATCACCACCGGAATCAGCGCCGTCAACGCCGCGGCCAGGGCGAACACCATCGCCCGCCAGCCCCACCCCTGCGCGATCCAAGCCAATAAAGGCAGCAACAACAACGTCCCCGCCGCCGCCCCCGCCGTCAGCCCGCCGACCACCACCCCCCGGCGCGCCGTGAACCACCGCCCAGCCACCACTGGCACCAGCACCATCGAAATGACTCCGCCGCCCAGCCCGGCCACCACCCCCCACAGCAACACCAACTGCCAGGCCGCCGAGACGAACGGCGTCATCCACGCCCCGAACGCGATCATCCCCAGCGAAACGATCACGCTGCGCCGGACTCCCCACCGCTCCATCACCGCCACCGCAAACGGCCCGAACAGCCCGTACAGCAACAGGTTGATCCCGAACGCCAGCGAAATGCTCCCAGTCGTCCAGCCGAACTCCTGCTGCATCGGCACCAGCAGAACCCCCGGCGCCCCCCGCATCCCCGCCGAGATCAGCAGCACCAGAAACGTCAGCCCGGCGACAACCCACGCATAATGCACCGGCCTAACCCCCCCGGCCCAGCTCTCGCACATACCCGGCATTGAACCTGGCATATCCCGGCTGCACAAACCGCAGCTTCTCGCGGAGCAGCCCGTGCGCGTCCTCCAGCCGATGGAACGGGATCGACGGATACAAATGGTGCTCGGCGTGAAACGGCATGTCCCACATCAGCAGCCGCACGATCCGGTTGGTCAAGGTCGTTCGCGTGTTGGTCAACCCGTTGCGATCCAGCGTACAGCCGGTGTGCTCTGCCAGCAGATAGCCGCGCAGGAAAGGCTGGCCCAGCAACTGCGGGATGACCCAGAACAGAAACGGCGTCTGCCACCCCCAGATCACCCCGGACCCGATCGCCAACACCGCCAGCGTCAATGACATCGCCCGAACACTGACAATCACCCCCGCCCGCTGCCGGTCGTTGATGTAGAAATAGCGCGGCCCCGTCATCTCCCCGCGCCAGGCATCGCGGATCATGCTGAACCGGGCGGTGAAATACCCCACCCCCAGAATCCGCGCCGCGTACTGCCCGAGCGTCGCCGGTTCGGCCAGCATCAACTCCGGGTCCTCGCCCGGCACGTTGGTATGCCGATGATGGATGTAGTGAAACGCCGCGTAGAAATGGCTCGACTGCAACCCCGGCAGGAAGGTCAGCCAGCCGACGATGGCGTTCGCCCGTGCCGAGGTGAACACCGTCTGGTGCATCGTCTCATGCGACGGCGCGAACAACGCCACCTGCACCAGCCCCAACACCAGCATCGCCGGCCATAAGACCCAGCCATCCGCCACCGCCACCCACCACCCGGCCAAGCCGAGCAACAGGACATGGATGCCCAGCCGGATCGCTCCGGGCCAGTTGGACCGGGCCGACAGCGCCCGCAACTCGTCCTGGCTCAGGACGCGGTCGTTGAATTTCGTCATGGGGCACTCCCAAGAAGCAATAGTCTGGCCACGGACACCTCATTCCGGCAAGCACTTACAGTGCTGGCGTGCCGCGCCCGATACCATCAGGATGGCGCGACGGCGGTGCAACTGCCGCGGGAGGAAAACAACATGATGGATGCGGTCCAGCCGCCGCCCGGTGGATGACAATACGTCGGCGTCACGTGCTCTATGTCCCGGGTTACGACCCCCGCGGTATCGCGCATTACTACCGGATGTTCCGTCAGGAATTCGCCCGCTTCGTTGCCCTGCATGGCCTGCGTACCAATGTCTCCCGCCCCACCGCCCCGCTAGACGCGCCCTATCGCAACTGGATCGCCAGCACCGCCGGGTCGGACTGGCAGGTCGAGACCACCTACGAACTGCTGCGCTGGGACGATGTGGTGCGTGCCGATGCCGCCCGGCGGCCCTGGCGCAAGATCATCGATGCCTGGCTGTTGCTGGCATGCTACCTGGCGAGCGGGATGCTGTGGCGGATGGCCCGGGCGCATTGGCGTTTCGCGTTGTTCTTCCTGTATCCCTACATCGCGCTGATCGCCATGACCCTCGCCGCGTCCGCGCTGGGTGCCACGCTGGCCCGCTTGACGGCGTTCGCCTTGCGACCCGCGCTCGCGGATGCCGCGATGATCGGCGCGGCCATCGGCACGGTGGCCGCGATCGCCGCCTTGGTCGCAGCCCTGCGGCTGACCGAGCGTCATACCTACCTGCTCTATCTGTTCGACGACGGGGTCTCGACCGACGAGTACGTTCGCCGCCGCCGGCCGGACTGGGATGCCCGGCTTGCATTGTTCGCCGACCGGCTGATTGCGGTGGCCCAGGCGGCGGAGGCCGACGAGATCGTCGTGGTCGGTCACAGCTCCGGTTCGTTCATGGCCGTCGATGTGATCGCCCAGGCGCTGGCGCGCGACCCGGCATTAGGCCGCCACGGCCCGGCCATTCGCCTGGTCACGCTGGGGGCCAACCTGCCGCTGGTTGGCTTCCACCCAGCCGGCGGCTGGTTCGTCGAGCGGCTGCAACGTGTGCTCGCGGCTGCGGATGTGGTGTGGCTGGACGTGCAATCGCGCAAGGACGTGATGAGCTTCTATCCGTTCGACCAAGCCGTGGGACATGGGCTTTCGGGGCCGCTCCTGACCACCGTGGGGGTGCGGTTTCGCGATGTGCTGCTGCCGCAGAACTACGCCGCGTTTCGCTGGCAGTTCTTCCGCGTCCACTTCCAATACCTGATGGCCAACGAACGCCCGGCGGCGTGGGATTACTTCATGCTGATCTGCGGGCCGCGCAGCATCAGCGACGCAATCGCCCGCTTCAGAAGCTGACGGCGCTGCGTAGCCCCATCACCCAGGCATCGCGCAAAGTACGGCCAGCGCGCGAGGGATCGGCCACACCCCCGCCGGGGCGGTTGATGTATTGCACGCTCGGCTGCAACACCCACCAGCCGGCGAGCTGCATCTGGTAGGTGGCTTCGACCACCGTCTCGTTGCCGCGCAACGGGGTGAAGCCGCCGGTGAAGGACGCGGTATCTCGATCCAAGCCGCGGGCCGCGCTGCCATGGCGCAGGAAGGTGACGCCGAGGCCTAGCGTGTCGTCATCGCGGCCGGGCAGGGCGCCTTTCCAGGTGACGGCGAAATTGGCCTGGAAATCGGCGGCACTGCGATCGCCGGGGCTGGCGAGCAGGCGGGCGGAGACGCCGATTCCCTGCGCCCGTTCCGCGCCGGTCTGCACCAGCAGCTGGTCGGCCATCAGGTAGACGCCCCAGTTGCCGGCGTGGCGGCGGGCGATGCCGGTGGAGAGCGGGTCAGCGAGCGACAGGCCGGTGCCGTCGCGGCGAAGGTCCGAAAAACCCTGGTTGTGGAACCAGGCGCCGAGGCGATAGGTGCCCGGCAGGGCGCGGTCGTTCTCGCCTTGGTTGGTCAGGTATTGTGCCTCAGCCATCGCCAGGGCGCCGCCGCGGAAGGCGAAGGCGGCGCGTGCCGGGGTGCCGTTGAAGGCGCCGAGCAACAGGCGCCAGGAATCGTTCGGGGCCAGCTTCAGCCGGATGCCTGGCGTGGCCAGCGGATAGGCCGGGCCGCCAGCCGGCAGGGCCAGCCCGTACACGCCGGGAAAGCCGAAGCTGGCATTGGCGAACAGCGTGCCGGCGCCGCCATACTCCGGTGCTTCGGCATAGGTGCTGGTGAGGAATTCGGCATCGGCGCGCAGCATGCCGATGCGCAACGAGGCGGTGGCCAGGGATTGCTCGAACCAGGTCTCGTACAACAGTGCGCCGCGCGGGGCCTCGCTGCTGGTCGGCGATTGCAGGCCGCCGGCCAGTTCGGCGCCCGGGAAGCGGCCATAGGTCGCGACACCGCTGACGAGGAATTTGCCGCCGTTCCACCAGCCGGCCTTTTCGGTGTCGACGGCGATGCTGGCCAGGGCGAAGCCGCCCTGCCTTGCGCCACGCCGCAGCCCGCCGGACAGGCTGCCCCAGACCTCGCTGGTCAGTTGCAGCGAGACGGTGACGCCGCGGGCCGCCAGCGCCGGGCGCAGGCCGCCGGCGTCGCCCAACAGCGTTTCACGTTCCCAGAGGCTTTTCGGCGCATCGGGCTCGGCATGGGCGGGAGTGACGAATGCCAGTGCCAGGGCCAATAGCAGGGCAGGGCGAGGCGTCATCGACTCAGCGCATCTGCGGCGGCAGGCAGAAGGCGAAGTCGCAGCCCTGGTCGGCGCCGGTGACCTCGTCGATGTAGAGCTTGAGGTAGCCGCGGTCGCTGCCAGGGTGGGGCGGCGGCGGCACCCATTCGGCGCGGCGGCGGGCGAGTTCGGCGTCGCTGACCAGCAGGTCGATCGTGCGGGCCGTCGCGTCCAGGCGGATGCGGTCGCCGTTCTGCACCAGGGCGAGCGGGCCGCCGATGGCGGATTCCGGAGTGATGTGCAGCACGATGGTGCCGAAGGCGGTGCCGGACATGCGGGCATCGCTGATGCGGACCATGTCCTTGACCCCCGCCCGGGCGAGCTTGCGCGGGATCGGGATGTAGCCGGCTTCGGGCATGCCGGGGGCGCCCTTGGGGCCGGCGTGGCGGAGGACGAGAACGTCCTCGGGCTGGACGTCGAGATCGTCGGAATCGAGGCGGGCGGCCATGTCGGCGAGGCCGTCGAACACCACGGCGCGGCCCTCATGGACCATCAGTTTTTCGCTGGCGGCCGAGCGTTTGATCAAGGCGCCGCCGGGCGCGAGGTTGCCGTGCAGGACCGCCAATCCGCCGCCGACGGCGATGGGGTTCTTGGCCGAGCGGATCACTGTCTGGCCGGGGATTTCTTCGGCCTGGGCTGCGTAGTCCGCGAGCGTGCCGCCGGCGACGGTCAGGGTGGTCATGTCGAGGTGGGGGGCGATTTCCTTGAGCAGCTTCGGCATCGCGCCGGCCCAGTGGAAATGCTCCATGTAGTGCTCGCCGCTCGGCTTGAGGTCGACGAGGACGGGGACTTCGAGGCCCATGCGGTCGAATTCCGCCATGTCGATCTTGATGCCGAGGCGGGCGGCGACGGCGGTGAAGTGGATCACCGCGTTGGTGGAGCCGCCGATCGCCTGCAGCACGGTGAAGGCGTTGCGGAAGGCGGCGGGCGTCATGATGTCGCTGGGCTTGCGGCCAGCGGCGGCGAGCTTGACGGCGGCGGCACCCGAGGCCTCGGCGGCGCGGATGCGGTCGGCGTGGGTGGCAGGGGCCGAGCCGGCGCCCGGGAGGCACATGCCGAGCGCCTCGGTCATGCAGCCGACGGTGCTGGCGGTGCCCATCACCATGCAGGTGCCCTTGGTGGGGGCGAGGCGGCCGGAGATGGCGTCGATCTCGGCCTCGTCGATCCGGCCGGCGCGGAAATCCGCCCACATGCGGCGGCAATCGGTGCAGGCGCCGAGCACCTCGCCCTTGTGGTGGCCGACCAGCATGGGGCCAGTCGGCAACACGATCGCCGGGATGTCGGCGCTGGCAGCACCCATCAGCAGAGCGGGGATGGTCTTGTCGCAACCGCCGATCAGCACCACGGCGTCCATCGGCTGGGCGCGCACCATCTCTTCGGTGTCTAGCGCCATCAGGTTGCGCAGGAACATGCTGGTGGGGTGGGAAAAGCTTTCGTGGATCGAAACGGTCGGGAACTTCATCGGCATCCCGCCGGCCAGCATGATGCCGCGCTTGGCGGCCTCGATCAGGTCCGGCACGTTGCCGTGGCAGGGGTTGAAGTCGCTGTAGGTGTCGGTGATGCCGATGATCGGACGGTCCAACGCGTCGTCGGTGTAGCCCATCGCCTTGATGAAGACGCGGCGCATGAACAGCGAGAACTCGGCATCGCCGTAGGTGGCGAGGCCTTTCCGCAGCCCGGTCTTCTTCTCGTTGGAACCGTCCGTCATCTGGATATTACTCCGCCGCGAGGGCGACCGGGGCGAGGCCCGGCACCGGCGCATTGGTGATGGCGCTCATCCGCTCGCGGACGTCCGACAGGGTGAAGCGCAGATCGGCGACGTTCGGGTTGGCCTTCATGCCGGCAACGATCGGGCCGTCGAGATAGGCCTGGGCCTTGGCGCGGGTCTCGAAAAGGTAGATGCCGCCGACATTGTTGCCCTCGCCGTCGAGCCAGATTTTCCACTGGAGGCCGTCGACGGACAGGAATTTCTGGCCGGTGGCGTCGGTGTAGCGCTTGGCCCACTCCTCCGCGGTGACGTTCTGGAAGCGGTAGTTGATCTGCAGGACGACCATGGATGTGCTCCTTTTTCGGACGCTTGCGCCAGGTTAGGGGATGGTTGGTGGTACGCGAAGTCGATCTGCCGGAAGAACATACGGCTGGTCTCCCCCGAGGCTCCGACGATGATAGGGGCGTATGTGGCCTTGCGCCACTCCTAGCCCGGGATCCCTGCGCCCGACGCGCGGATTGGGTGGACATGGCTTCGCCCGCGCAACACTGGCCCATGCCGGGCGGTCACCGGGGCGACCGGAGCAAACCTTGTCTAGGCGCTGTGTTCAGTGTTCCAGCAGTCCTTTGTTTACCTTGATTGCATATTGTTTGGCAGGTGGCGGCGTCATCCCACGCAATCTCACTCACCGATATCTCGATCTGCCCAAATTCAGTGCATGTGAAGGTTACCGCCCACAACACGAGGGTCCCATGTCATTCTTCGCCAACCTATCGATCTCCCGCAAGCTGATGGCGGCCTTTGCCATGCTGATCGCCGTGATGGCGATCAGCAGCGTCATCGTTTACCAGAAGACCACCTTTATCCATCAGAGCGTGGGCTGGACGACGCATACCTATATTGTTCTTGAGAAGCTGAATTTGGCGATGGCCGCCATGGTCGACCAGGAAACCGGGGTGCGTGGCTACCTCGTATCCGGCGACGACAAGTTTCTGGAGCCATACCACAAGGGTGGCGAGGCCTATGCCGCCGCCTTTCGCGAGGTGAAGCAGCTGACCTCGGACAATCCGGCCCAGCAGGTCCGCCTCGACAAAATGAACCAGTCCGCCCGCACCTGGCGCTCGGAGATCGCCGAGAAAGAGATTGCGTTGATGGCCAAGCCGGAAACGCGGGAGCAGGCGCGCGCGATGGAAGCCGGGGGGGCGGGGAAGCTGTCGATGGACGGGGTTCGCGCGCTCGTGGCCGAGATTGACGCTGTCGAGCGCACGCTGCTGACCTCACGGTCCTCGGCCATGGCGTCAGCGTTGGACGTCAGTTCCCAGACGACGATTATCGGCGGCGTGGCGTCGCTTCTGGTCGCCTTGCTTGTGAGCATTGCGCTGACACGGGGTATCGCCACCCCGATCACGGTCATGCGTGAGGTGATGGCGCGGCTCGCTCGCGGCGATACCTCGGTTGCGGTGCCCGGGGTCGGCCGCAAGGACGAGGTGGGCGCCATGGCGGAAGCTGTGCGGGTGTTCAAGGACGGCATGATCGAGACCGAGCGTCTGCGCGCCGATCAGGAAACCCAGAAGCACAAGGCCGAAGCGGAGCGCCGCCAGGCCATGCTCGATCTTGCTGCACGGTTCGAGGCAAGCGTCGGCGGCATTGTTGAAAGCGTTGCCTCGGCAGCGATGGAGTTGCAAACGACGTCGCAGTCGATGGCGTCGACATCGAAGGAGACGACGCAGCGGTCCACCACCGTCGCGGCGGCCTCGGAACAGGCCACGCAGAATGTGCAAACCGTGGCCTCCGCCGCAGAGGAACTCTCTGCCTCGATCTGCGAGATCAGTGAGCAGGTCTCGCACGCCAGCGCCGTCATCCAGCAGGGCGTGCAGCAAACCATGGAGTCGAATACGCAGGTCCAGGGTCTTGCCATGACGGCGGAGAAGATCGGCGACGTGGTGCGGATCATCAGTGACATCGCCGGGCAGACCAACCTGCTGGCGCTGAACGCAACCATCGAGGCGGCGCGGGCCGGCGATGCGGGCAAGGGCTTCGCCGTCGTCGCCTCCGAGGTCAAGGCGCTTGCCACCCAGACGGCCAAGGCAACCGACGAGATCTCGACCCAGATCAAGTCGATCCAGGAAGCGACCAAGTTGGCGGTACAGTCAATCCTGGGTGTTACCGAAACCATCGGCAAGGTGAACGAAACCGCGACAGCGATCGCCGCGGCCGTGGAAGAACAAGGCGCGGCGACGCAAGAAATTTCCCGCAACGTGATGGAGGCGGCCCAGGGCACGCAGGAGGTCTCAGGAAACATCGTCAGGGTCAACGAAGCGGCCCAGCGGGCCGGCGAGGAGGCGTCGCAGGTGCTGGTCTCGGCCGGAGAGCTTTCACGGAACGGGGAGGCTTTGAAGGCGCAGGTCACCGCGTTCCTGCGCGAAGTGCGAGCGGCCTGATGACCGCTATCGGAGGCACGCTTCCAGCAGATGTGCCGGGAGAATGCGGGGTGTTTGTCCGGGCTCTCGCAGTTGACCTGGAAGATCCAGATGGCCGCTCCCTTTGGGAGGGTCAGGGCATACGAATGGTGGCGCGATAGGCGTGCCAGCTCGCATGCCCGACCAGCGGCAGCGTGACGGCGAGGCCGACAAAGCCCAGCAGCAGCCCCGCCCCGGTGAACAGCAACACCAATGCGGCCCACAGCGCCATGGTGCGCGCGTTCAGCACCACGGCGATGACGCTGGTGACGATGGCCTCCAGCATGCCCACGCGCCGGTCGAGCAGCATCGGCAGCGAGAAGGCGCCGGCGGCAAAGGCGATCGCCGCCATGACGCCGCCGACCAGCGTGCCGACGAACAGGAAGGACAGGCCCTCGATGGTGAACAGGGTGGCGTTGACCAGCGCCTGGAGGTCCATCATCGAATACGGGAAGAAGATCGCGAAGATCAGCGCGGCAAAGCGCAGCCAGAGCACCAGGAAGGCGACCAGTGCCAGGCCCAAGCAGAGCAGACCTCCAGGGTTCATGCGCCAGGCAGCCAGCGCGCCGGCCAGCGATGGCGTGCGCCCGGCCTCGATATCGCGGCTGATGGCGTAGTAGCCGACGGTCAAGGCTGGGCCGACCAGCATGAAGCCGACGATGAGCGGCAAGGTGAGATAGAGATACCCGGCGCCGGCCAGCGCGAAGGTCAGCGCCAAGCCGGCCAGCACCACGATCAGTCCCAGCGAGAGGCTGGCCAGCGGTGCTGCCCGGAAATCGCGCCAGCCTAGCGCAAGCCAGCGAAACGGCTCGTCGATGCTGACGGCGCGCACGCGGTCGGCATAGGGCAGGCCGGTGCGGGTGAATTCGCCCGGTGGCAGGTCGGTGTCGGACATGTCCGTTCCCTCCGAAGTCGTGGCCTCGGTGGGAGCAGTATCGAACCGAATTGGGGCGGGGTCTAGCGGCCGAGACGGTGCGCGCGCGGCCGAACGACCGGTTGGCAGCAGCGTTGAGATTTGGCTGGTCCGGTGCCATGGCTTGCCCCGGGTGACGGTCCAGGGGAAGAAGGCGCAATGAAGCTGGTGCGTTTGCTGATCTTGGTTGCCATCGTGATCTCCCCCAGCCACGCGGGTGCCGATGATCCGACGGCCGATGATCCGCTCTATGAAGCCTGCATCGACGCCTCGGATGGGACCAACTTTGCCTGGGCTGCCTGCGGCGCCGAGCAGGTGACGCGTGCGTCATCGCGCATGGCCGCGGTGTGGGAAAGCATCACCCTTGCGTTGCGTGATCCTGCCACCGATCCGGATCTGGTTGCAGACATGAAGCCGGTACTGGTGGCCGACCAGGCGGCATGGGACGCCTACCGAAACGTCGCCTGTCTGTTCTACCGCCTCCCAAGTGCCGGACGGGAGAACCAGGTTCTCGGCTTTCCAAACTGCCTGACGCGGTTCATCAACGAGCGGACCCGCTACCTCAGGGACGCGTCGGAATTGCTTAAGTGATGGTCGCGCCTATCGCACGACGAAGAACCTGATCAGCACCCCATCGGGGTGGCGCTGCCCGGTGGCGACGAAGATGTGGCGGGCGAGCCATTCATGCGCGCCGGCCGGCGCCTCAAAGACCGGGGTGGTGCGGAAATAGATCAGGGCAGGGTCCACCGCCTCGCCGGCGGCCAGCCGCGCCATCTCGTCGGGCGGGCCGTGACGCAGGCCGCGATTGACAACGCCGATCAGCGTGCCGTCCGCGGCCTCGATGGTGTAGCGCGCGGTGAGGTCGATCAGCCCGTCGGGCTGGACCAGTTGCCAGTCCGCGCCGCCGGGCACCACGCGGCCGGTCAGCAGCGGGCCGGTGACCGTGCCGCCGGTGATCGGGATCACCCGGCGCTCGCCGCCATGCACAAGGCCGAGCGAGAAGCGGGGTGACACCGAAACGGCGGCCTCAAAAGCGTATTCCAGAATCGGAAGCTGCATCGTCTGATCCCCGGCGCAAGCGGATGAAAGTTTTTTGGTTCTTTTTTTCAAAAAAGAACAACACTTCCTCTCTGACAAGCAAAGGATTCCGGCCATGGACCTCAACGGCATTTCGGCGATCATCACCGGCGGCGCCTCGGGCCTGGGCGGCGCGACGGCACGGGCGATGGCCAAGGCCGGCGCGAAGGTCACCATCCTCGACGTCAACCGCGACGCCGCCGAGGCGATGGCGCGCGAGATCGGCGGGTTGGCGGTGATCTGCGATGTGGCGAACAGCGAGGCCGGGGCAGCGGCGATGGAGGCGGCGCGGGCGGCGCATGGCCCGGCGCGGGTGCTGGTCAATTGCGCCGGCATCGGCACCGCCGGGCGCATCGTCGGGCGCGACGGGCCGCTGGCGCTGGCGTCGTATGAGCGAGTGATCCGGGTCAACCTGATCGGTACGTTCAACATGCTGCGCCTGGCCGCCCATGAGATGAGCACGGCCGAGCCAGGCCTGGATGGCGAGCGCGGGGTGATCATCAACACCGCCTCGGTGGCGGCCTATGAGGGCCAGGTGGGGCAGGCGGCCTATGCCAGCTCGAAGGCGGGCGTGGTCGGGCTGACCCTGCCGGCGGCGCGCGAGTTTGCCCGCTTCGGGGTGCGGGTGGTGACGATCGCGCCCGGGCTGTTCCACACGCCGATGATGGGCAGCCTGCCGGCGGAGATCCAGCAGTCGCTGGGCGATTCGGTGCCGTTTCCGCAGCGGCTCGGGCTGCCGGAGGAATATGCGTCGCTGGCGCTGCATATCGTGGCGAACCGGATGCTGAACGGCGAGACAATCCGGCTTGATGGGGCGCTGCGGATGGCGCCGCGGTAAAGGAAGAGCGTTCTTTTTTGAAAAAAAGAACCAAAAAACTTTCATCCATTTGGCCGAGTTTTTGTCGCCAGCGCCCGGCCTGAATGGATGAAGTTTTTTGCTTCTTTTTCTTCAAAAAAAGAAGGCGCTTTTTCTATTCCTGATGCGTATGCGCCTCGACCCGATACCCATCGGGGCAGATGACAAACGCCGCATAGTAATCGGCCCCATAATCCGGCCGAATCCCTGGCGGGCCATTGTCGGCGCCGCCATGCGCCAGCCCCGCTGCATAAAACGCATCCACCGCCGCGCGGCTGTCCGCCGAGAAGCAGAAATGCAGCCCCGAGCGCTTGTCCGCCGGCACCGGATGGCTGCTGTCCTGGATCCAGAACTGCGCTTCTTCCCGCCCATATCCGGCATAACCGTCACCGGTGTGCAGCGCTGTCGCACCAATGGCGGCGAACACCGCGTCGTAGAAGCGACGCGACGTGGCGGTGTCGCGCACCCCGATCGAGACATGGTCGAGCATCGGAGCCTCCCGTGATTGGATGGCCGAACATAACCATATATCAGGTTATATCGCAACCCCAAACCCGATCGGCTAGACATCGGCCATGGCAGCCCTCGCCCGCGACGACCTCAGCCTGGCGTTCGTCAACACGCGCTATTGGCGCGGCCGCGACCCATCGACCGAAACACTGGCCGCACCGGGTGATCTCGTGGCCTGGTGGCGCACCGAAACGGCGGAGACCGTGGCCGAACCCGACGCGGCAACATTCAGCGCCGCGATCGCCCTGCGCGAATGCCTGCACCGGCATTTCGCCGCGCGCGCGCAACAACGCAGCCCCTGCACGACGGATATCGCGGCGCTGAACGCGGCATTGGCCGCGGCACCAGCACGTCACGCGCTGGCCTGGGACCAGGATGGGCTGGCCTGGGCCGTCCCCGCCGCGCCGTCCTGGCAAACCGCGCGCGCCGCACTCCTATGGTCGGCCGCCGACCTCCTGGTCGGCCCACGGCGCGCGCGGGTGCGCGAATGCGACAACCCTGACTGCCGCTACCTGTTCCTGGACGCCAGCAAGGCCGGCACGCGGCGCTGGTGCGAGATGTCGTCCTGCGGCAATCGCGCCAAGGCCCACCGCCACTACAACAGGCGGCGGGCTGCCGAGGCTAGCTGAACAGAAGCTGCCCGCCATCCACCGTGATGGTCTGCCCGGTCACCCAGCGCGCCATCGGCGAGGCCAGGAACAGCACGACATCGGCCACTTCCTCCGGCTGCCCCAACCGCCCGAACGGGATCGCCCGCTTCACCGCGTCATAGACCGGCGAGCCCTCCTCGCGGCGTTTCTCCCAGGTGCCGCCAGGGAACTCGATCGAGCCCGGCGCCACCGCGTTCACCCGGATGTTCTTCGCCGCCAACCCCGCCGCCTGGCTCGCAGTGTAGGAGTTCACCGCCGCCTTCACCGCGGCATACGGCGCCGAGCGGGTCGAGGCGCGCACCGCCGAAATCGACGACACCGAGACGATCGCCGCACTGCCAGACGCCGCCGCGGCAGCCGTCAGGTGGGGCAGGGCGGCATGGCTGGCGCGCACCACCGCCATCACATCCACCTGCATCCCGACGGCCCAGCCAGCCTCATCGTCGCTCATGCCGAAGCCCGAGGCGTTGTTGATCAGGATGTCGATGCCGCCCAGCGCCGCCGCCGCCGCCGCGATGTAGCCGCTGATCGCAGCGCCGTCGGCGAGATCGCACGGCGCCGCATGGGTGGCATGGCCGTGCCTGGCCAGCTCCGCCCGCGTTGCCTCAAGCCCCGCCGCCCCGCGCGCGCAAATCGACACCGCAGCCCCGCCGGCGGCAAAGCCATGCGCAATCGCCCGCCCAATGCCGCGGCTGCCGCCACACACCACTACGCGCTTGCCGGAAAAATCGAGTGCCATCACAGGGCTCCTTCATCGGGACGAGACGCCCACTCTCACGCCATCGCCACTTCGGCACAACCCGCCGTCAAGCCCCTGGCCCCACCTCGCGCAACCGCCCGCCCCCCGCGCCAGGCTCCAGCACCAACCGCCGGTCATGCAGATCCGCAACACTCGGCCGGTGCGCAATCGACACAATCGTCGTATTCGGCAGGGACCGCCGCAACAGGGCGTAAAGCTGCGCCTCCGCCTCCGGGTCCAGGCTCGCCGTCGCCTCGTCCAAAAACAACCAATCGGGCCGCGCCAGCAACGCCCGCGCCACCGCCACCCGCTGCTGCTCGCCGCCGGACAGTCGCTGCGCCCACGGCGCCTCCTCGTCCAGCCGCCCCGTCAACGCCCCCAGCCCCACCGCCTCCAACGCCGCGATCACCAGCGCATCATCAAACGCATCCGGCGCCGCGGGATACGCCACCACCGCGCGCAACGTCCCCAGCGGCAAATACGGCCGCTGCGGCAGGAACATGTGCGACCCCGGCGGCCGCTCCACCGTCCCTCCGCCGAACGGCCAGATCCCCGCCATGGCGCGAAACAGCGTCGACTTGCCGCCGCCCGACCGCCCAGTCACCACCACCGACTGCCCGGCCGACAGCGCCATGTCCTGCTCGCCCAACACCCGCCGCCCATCCGGCAGCGCCAGCGTCACGTTGCGCAATTGCCAATCCGGTGTCGCCCCGTCCGTCACCGCCACACCTTGGCCGCCCAGCGCCGCCGCATGCGCCGCCTCGATGGCGTGCCGGAACCCCGCCAGCCGCCCCACCGTCGCCCGCCACGACGCCAGCGAGCGATACGCGTTGACGAAGAACGACAGCGAATCCTCCACCCGCCCGAACGCCCCCGCCGTCTGCGTCAGCGCCCCCAGCGTGATCTCGCCGGAAAAAAACCGCGGCGCCGCCACCACGATCGGGAACACGCTTGCCGCCTGGTTGTACCCGGCGGTCAGCGCGATCACCTTCTTGGTGCGCCACATGATGTCCCACCAGTTGTCGGCCAGCGCCGCGAAACGCCGCTTCAGCGCCGCCCCCTCCGCCGCCTCGCCGCGATGCAACGCAATCCCCTCGACATTCTCGCGCAGCCGCGCCAGCGCAAAGCGGAAATTCGCCTCCACCCGCTGGCGCAGGAAGTCCAGCATCACCAGCGGCCGGCCGACAACATGCGTCAGCCAAGTCCCCACCAACGCATAAGCCACTGCCACCCAGACAAGATAGCCCGGGATCGGCACGCCCCACACCACCATGGCGCCGGACAGCGTCCACAGGATGGTCAAGAAGCTGAACAGGGTCACCACGCTGGACAACAACCCAAGCCCCAGCCGCAACGTGTCCTGCACGAACTCCCTTGTATCCTCGGCAATGCGCTGGTCCGGGTTGTCCGCGCTCGCCTGCATCGGATCGGCCTCGCTGCCGCCCTCCTGCGGCATCTGCAAGCTCAGCCGGAAATACGCCCGATGCGCCAGCCAGTCATCGATCAGCCGCTCGGTCATCCAGCGCCGCCACCGGATCTCCAGCCACTGGCTCAAATAGGTGCGATAAATCGCCACCACGATATAAACCGCCGCCACCACGCAAAACCCAGGGAAGAACCCGTCCTTGGTCTGGCGCCAGAACAGCAGCAACCCGATGAAATCGTCCCAGTTCTTGTCCTGCAACGCGTTATAGAACGCGCGATTCCAGAAACTCAGCAGCACCGTCATGCCAACCCGGCTGAGATCCAGTGCAATAATCGACCCCAGCAACAACCGCGCCGACCAACGTTGCTCGGAAAAATAATACGGCCGGGCCAGCCGCCAAACGTCGGCAACCAAGGCAATCATGCCGCGCATCCGCAACCCTCCGGAACCAACCCCCAGGCTTATCGCAGGAAACGCCGCCGGGGAGGAAGCGGGGAAGGAAGCAAGGCTGGGGCGTTGCCCCAGACCCCACCAGGGTCCGAGACCCTGGACCTCAACCATAAGCGCCGTCGGCAAAGGGGGGTGTCGAGGCCTTCATGAAGGCCTC
>CAMBRC010000001.1 GCA_945869965.1 Asaia bogorensis | reverse complement strand
CGCCGCCAACGCCACCTTCGCCTTGAAGCCCGGGCTGTGCGTCCGTCGTGTTCGCTTCGTCATGTTCGCTCCTGATCCGCGGCAACATCGCCGCTGTCAGGCAGGAAATCCACCTATCGCCCTGTCCGAATTTCCCGAGCCACCTCTATCAGCACGGCTGGCGAGCCGTCACGGTCACGGCATCCGTGTGCCGGTTTGGCCCCGCCGACCTCTGTAGTGCCGTAGATGCGGGATGCCGCGCAAACTAAATACGCGGCTTCGGTGTGTATGCATTCTCACGGCGACGTGAAGACAACAAATCTTTACTAGCCTCAAAAAATAGAATTTCGCAGGGGATGGTCTCATGCGGTGTCGAAGAATCTTACAGTCAGGCGTGGGGTGGTTCGCGACTTCGGATTGAGTTTTACTTTAAGAATCAAAGCTTACCGAGGGGAATCTGATTTGTGACGGTGCGTAGGGGGTGGAAAGATTCCCGACACTTTTGCGGCGCTCAAACTGTAACGCATTGATTCAAAAAGGTCTCAAATGTGGCACAATCCTTGCAATTACCGACATGGCGGTTTTTGGGGTCGCCGGGCGGTCGTGATGGCCGACCGTTGAATTTTGGAGAACAGTTATGCTTAGCATGCTTCGTGGCCGTGTTATCGCGGCAGCCGCACTAGCCATCGGCCTGGCGACATCGCCGGCGATGGCGGATACGCTGACCTATACCGGGTACACCGTCACCAACGCGAAGAGCGTGACGATCACCACGCCGATCATCGGTACGGTGGGCGCGGGCCGTATTGTGCTCAGCGGGGTCCAGATCAACAATGTCGGTGCGGCCAACGTGAATGCGTGGTGCATCGATCTCAACAATACGCTGCAGGGTATGGGCACGTATGGGCTTGGCGGGCTGTCCGACACGCTGCTGGCGGGCAATCTGAACGCGCTGCTGAATGGCGCTGCGGTTTCGAACCTTAGCCTGACGACCGGCGTCAACTCGGCGGCGTTGCAGGTTGCGATCTGGAAGACGGTGGTTCCGACTTTTGCGATGAGCACCTCCACCGCCGAGTCGCTCTCGATCTGGAACACCGCCAACGCGATGCTGGCTGACGTGGCCAATACGTCGAACCTGACCTGGAAGGCGAGCTCGACGATGCAGATCGTGACGCTGGACCCGCCGTTGGGCGGCAACCAGCGGCTGATTACGCTGATCCCGGGCAGTTCGGGCGGCAACCAGACGGTCCCGGAACCGGCGTCGATTGCGCTGATCACCGTGGGCCTGGCCGGTATCGCCGTTGCGCGCCGCCGCCGCCGCGCGCAGAGCTAAGCCTGCGCGAACTCTCTGCGCCAAAAGGCGCGCCTCGCTTTCGCGGGGCGCGCTTTTTTGTGTTCGGGGGAATAGACGGCAGGGCCGCCGTGATGCGGTCAGATGACCTGTCGCAGCATTGATACGGTGGAGTCCTCGGTCAGCTCGCGTCGCGCGCGGAAATGGGCGAAAGCCTACTCAGCCGCCGTGCCGGTTGGATTGAGCACGAAGCGCGATGCTTCCCAGGCGGCGAGTTTTTTAACAGGCCATCAGCCATACGCGCGTCGGCCTGCTTCGCGATGTCGGCCGCGGCCTTTGGTGCGGTGGCGAGCACATGGTGCTGGAAGATGCGTATCCTCGTTGCTCCGTCAGGGATTGCTCAGTGCATCACCTCATGGTGCCGCTGTTGAGGCTTGACGGCGTGGCTCGGCGGCGCGACCTAGGGCGTTGGAAATCGCGCGAGGACATGGCCATGACGCTTCCCACGACGATGCGCATCATCGAAGCAACGCAGCCGGGTGGCCCCGAGGTGTTGCGCCCGGGCAGCGCTGCCGTGCCGGGCGTGCGGAGCGACGAGGTGCTGATCCGGGTGCAGGTCGCGGGGGTGAACCGGCCCGATGTGGCGCAGCGGACCGGAGCATACCCGCCGCCGCCGGGTGCCAGCCCGTTGATCGGGCTGGAGGTGGCCGGCGAGGTGGTGGCGGTCGGTGATGCGGTGCGCGGCTATAAGCTTGGCGATCGGGTTTGCGCGCTGACCAATGGCGGTGGTTATGCCGAGTATTGTACGGCGCCCGAGGCGCAGACGTTGCCTTGGCCCAAGGGGTTCGACGCGTTGCGCGCCGGTGCGTTGCCGGAGACGTTCTTCACCGTGTGGGCGAACCTGTTCATGACGGGGCGGCTGGCGGCGGGCGAGCGGGTGTTGGTGCATGGCGGCACGTCGGGCATCGGCGTGACGGCGCTGCAGCTTGCGGTGGCGTTTGGGGCGACGGCGTATGCCACGGCCGGGTCCGACGAGAAGGTTGCGGCCTGTCTCGGGCTTGGGGCGGCGGCGGCGATCAACTACCGGACGCAGGATTTTGGGGCGGAGATCAAGACGCTGACCGATGGGCGCGGGGTGGATGTCGTCCTCGACATGGTCGGTGCGGCGTATTTCCCGCGCAATGTGCGGGCGTTGGCGATGGACGGGCGGTTGGTGATCATTGCGTTCCTGGGCGGTGCCAAGCTCGACGGCGTGGATCTGACGCCGATCATGACGCGGCGGTTGACGGTGACGGGTTCGACGATGCGGCCGCGGACGACCGCGCAGAAAGGGGCGATTGCGGATGAACTGCGCGCGAAGGTTTGGCCGCTGCTTGACCAGGGGAAGTGCGTGCCGGTGATCCATGCCAACTTTCCGCTGGAACGCGCGGCGGAGGCGCATGCGCTGATGGAGAGCAGTGCGCATATCGGCAAGATCATGCTGACGGTCGCCGACTGATCCGCGTATGGCGGCTGCGGCTCCGGCGGTCTCTTGGCGCGGGCTGGTACCGCTGGCCGGTGCGGTGCTGTTGTTCAGCAGCGCCTGGCCGGTGACCAAGGAGGCGATCGGGCAGGGGGCGGCGCCTGTTTGGTTTGCCCTGGGGCGCACCAGTCTTTCCACTGTTGTCACGCTGATGCTGATGCTGGCGATGCGGCGGCTGGCGGTTCCGGCCCGGCGGGACATGCCGTTCTTCCTGGCGGTCGCGCTGTGCCAGTTGGCGCTGTTCTTCATCTGCGTTCACCTGGCGATGGTGTGGGTGCAGGCCGGGCGGACCTCGGTCATCACCTCGGTGACCATCGTGTTTACGGTGCCGGCCTCGGTGTTTCTGTTGCGGGAGATCGTGCCGCGGCGGCGCTGGATCGCGGTGATGCTAGGGCTGGCCGGCATAGTGCTGTTGGTTGGGCCGTGGTCGATCGACTGGGCTGCGCCGGGGGTGTTGCTTGGTCATCTGTTCCTGGTGGTGGCGGCCGGGGCGGTTGGCGTGCCGATGCTGGTGATCCGGTTGCGGCCGCCATCGCTGTCGATGGTGCAGATGCTGCCTTGGGCGTTTGGGCTGGCGAGCCTGATGCTGGTGCCGCTGGCGCTGTTGATGGAGCCGCCGGGACGCTGGAGCACGTCGTCGCTGCTGGCGCTGGGTTATGTCGGCGGGATTGCCGGACCGATCGGCACCTGGTGCTACCTGATGTCGATGGTGCACCTGCCGGTCGTGGTGGCATCGCTCGGCTTTTTGATGACGCCGGCAGTTGGGCTGATCCTGGCGACGCTGTGGCTTGCTGAACCGCTTGGCATTGATCTGATTGTCGGCACCGCGCTGATTCTGGGTGGGGTTGGGATCTCGGTGCTGCCGGGGCGGAAGGCATGATCCTGAACACCATTTCGCGCGGGGATGGCCCGGTCCTGGTGCTGTTGCACGGGCTGTTTGGCCAGGCAGGGAATTTTGGCGCCGTGCAGCGACGGCTGGCGGAAGGGGGGCGGCGGGTGGTGGCCGTCGACCTGCGCAATCATGGTGCCAGTCCGCATGCGATGGGCATGGATTATCGGATGCTGGCGGCGGATGTGCGTGAGACACTGGCAGCACTTGGCGTTCTGCCGTGTGCAGTGCTGGGGCATTCGATGGGCGGCAAGACCGCGATGGCGCTCGCGCTTGACTATCCCGATGCGGTGCGCCGGCTGTGCGTGGCCGATATTGCGCCGGTGCGCTATCGCCCGCATCTGGTGACCTACGCTGTCGCCATGCGCGCGCTCGCGCTGTCGCCGGCGCTGACGCGCGCGCAGGCCGACGCAGCACTGGCGCCGATTGTGGCCGATGATGGGGAGCGGGCGTTCCTGTTGACCAATCTTCGGCTGGGCGTGGACGCGCGATGGCGCATTGGGTTGGATGAGATCATCGCGGGGATGGACGATATTCAGGACTGGCCGGTGATTGCAGCAGCGCCTTATGCCGGGCCGACGCTGTTCCTCGCGGGCGCGCGCTCGCGCTATGTGCGCGCGGAACATCGCGGGACGATTGCCGCGCTGTTTCCGGCGGCGCGCTTCGTCACGTTGAAGAATGCAGGACACTGGCTGCATGCCGATGACCCCGAGGGGTTTCTGGCGGTGGTGGAGGCGTTCGCGCCAGCGGAATGAATCGCTTGGGTTGTTACGGGTTGTCCATAATTCGACGCGATACTTCGGCCTGCTGTCCTCAATCGGCGCCGTCCGCATGAATGCCTGTTTCTCGGCCAGCCCGGCCGTCGCAGCCCTTGCCGCATTTGCGGTCGCCACGCCCGTCGCGGCGCAGCAGGCCAAGCAGGATTTTGTCCTGGTCAATCGCACGGGCTATGAGCTGTTGCACGTCTATGTCTCGCCGAACCGGTCGAATGATTGGGAAGACGATGTGCTGGGCCAGATCCGCTACAACAAGAACACCGACACGACGTCGGCTTCGTTCGACTGATTGGACAGCTGGTCAGGCGGCCGGTTGCGGCTGCTTGATCGCCCGGCCTTCGTCAGCGGCGCGCCAGAGGTACCAGCTGGCGACACTGCGCCAGGGCGACCACATTTCGCCGATGGCAGCGAGTTCCTTTGGTTTGGGCTGGGCGTC
Organism: Asaia bogorensis; assembly: GCA_945869965.1. Classification (GTDB taxonomy): domain Bacteria; phylum Pseudomonadota; class Alphaproteobacteria; order Acetobacterales; family Acetobacteraceae; genus CAMDGX01. The sequence goes on along the minus strand of CAMBRC010000001.1, from coordinate 132,743 downwards.
CAGGGTGTGCAGTTTGCGGTAGCCCTCACGCACGCCGAAGTCGTCGACCGGCAGGATGTCCATCCGGCCGAGATTGAACATCAGTAGCATCTCGACGGTCCAGCGGCCGACGCCGCGGATGACGGTTAGCCGTTCGATCAGCTCGGTGTCGGACAGGCGCGATGCGCTGCGGCGGGTCGGCACCACGCCTTCGAGCGCCTTGAGCGCGATGTCGCGAATGGACGCCGTCTTGCTGCCGGAAAAGCCGCATCCGCGCATGGCCGTATCGTTGGTTGAGAGCACCCGCTCCGGTGTCGGGAACGGGATGTCGGGGTGCAGCGCCACGAAGCGCCCCAGGATTGTCCGGGCGGCGGCGCCGTGCAGTTGCTGGTGCGCGATGGCTCGGACGAGCGCCTCGTATGGTTCGCGCTTTTCCTGTTGATAGCCGCAGCGGCCGATGCGGCGGATCAGGGCCTGCATCGCCGGATCGACGGCACTCAGATGGCGGGTGGCGTTGCGCATGGTGCGAGCATGTCACCCGATCGCCACTGCCGCCAGCCCGACCGCGAGCGACACCAGGGCTACCGGCCAGGCCATGCGCCAGATTGCGGCCGGCAACACGCCACGCCCGGCCAGGCCGGCCACCATGCCGACGACCTGGGGTGCCAGCAGGAGGAACAGCGTGCCGTTCTGGATTGCCGGAAGCGCCGCCGGGTCCATGCCGGCGAGCCGTCCGAGCTCGCTTTGCAGTGGCATCATCGTGCTGTTCGAGCCGACATTGGTTCCGGCGAAGAACGCGGAGATGCCGGCCAGCAGCGGCGATGCGTAGGGGGCCGCGGTTCCGAACAGGTCGGCCAGCGCATGCGCCAGGGCCTGCGGAATGCCGGCATTGGACAGGAAGCGCGAGAGCAGCACGAACATCAGCAGCGCCAGGGCCGGACGCCAGGCGCGGGCCATCGCGTCCGCGATCAGCCGTCCCGGGCTGGGCCGCAGCGCGGCGACGAGCAATGCCACCAGGATGATGGCAACCATCGCGTGGTTGGCCGGTAATGGCGGCAGGTCGGCGAATGGCTGCAGCGCCGGTGCGTTTTGCCACAGCCGGCTGGACAGTAACGCGGCGGTGAGTGCGAGGTAGGGCAGTGCGCTCTGTCCGGCGCGCATCCAGGCGGCCCGGTCGCGCGGCGGGTTGGCCAGCAATAGCCGCAAGGCCAGCAGCGGGCCGGTGGCGAGGACGCCGCATAGTTCCCACGGTGCCACATGGTGCCAGAGGATCAGCGAGGCGCCGATGGCGGTGACCCAGCCCAGTTGGGCCAGCCGCTTTGTCGCCGGTACGCCGAACCCGGCCGCAGCGCTCCAGTGCCAGAACAGCATCAGCAGCAGAGGCAATTCGGCGGCAACAATCCAGGCATTGCGTGCGCCCAGTGCCTGGCCGGGGACGCCCGAGATCGCCGCGCCAACGGCGGTACCCGGCCCGAGCCCGCCCCAGGGAATGAGCGCCAGGGTCAGCAGCGACATGGCCGCCGCCGGCACGCTCGGGACCCCCGCCCGGCGCATCACGCCGAGCGCGAAGATAGCGCCGACGCAGAACCCGGTTACCGTTTCGGCGAATGGGCCAAGCAGGAAGGCGGCGGTGAACACCCGATCGATGACGTCGCCGGGTGCTGCGTCTGGCTGCTCGCGCCCGACGACTGCAGCGTGGAACACCAGCCCGGCGGCCACGATTCCGACCGGCACGACTGAAAGCCAGGCGCCCTGAGTCAGGCTCGCCAGCGCGTAGCCGGGGAGCTCGATCGCCGTGTGGGTTGCCAGGAATGCCGCCATGCTCGCCGCGATCGCTGCCAGGCATGACAGCACGGGGCCGCGGCGCGCGACGCCCAGCAGAACGACCAGCAGCAGCAGCGGAGCGATCTGGATCAGGAGGAGCATCGGCGATTTCTTCCTTCGCCGCGTGGCGCCGGGGAGTTCAACCCAGGCGTGCATTCGGCACATGCGGCAGTTTGTTGGCTTTGATCCGGCACTTTCGGCTAGACTGCAACCGCTGCGCTCCCTTCGCTTGGGAGGGGCGGCTGGAAAGGGCGCCATGTCCGGCACGAGGCGTTTCGAGACTCAGGCTGAGGCGACCGAGGCGGCGAACCGCCAGACGGTGAGCTTGGCCGGGCTTGCGGTGACATTGGCTGTGCTGGTGGTGTGCATCTTCCTGGTCCGGCAATTGGCCCATGCGACCAAGGTCGAGGATTGCCTGATGGCTCACCGCCTCAATTGCGACAAGGTCGCCACCGCCGCACGCTGAGCCGGCGCCGCCCGCCAATTCAACCGGTTGACGCGCCCCCGATCTGTGCCAGCGTGTGGGTTGGATCTTTGGTCGCGGGGGATGGCATGCGCATTGCGCAGATGGACTGGCGGATGGTCGAGGATTGGTTGCGCCACGACGACCGCGGCGTGCTGGCGCTCGGCAGCGTCGAGCAGCATTCCGGGCTGTCGCTCGCCACTGACGCCATCCTGGCGGAGCGGGTTGCGGTTGAGGCTGCGGAGCCGCTTGGTATTCCTGTGTTTCCGGCCATGCCGTTTGGTTTGGCGCCGTATTTCCAGGCCTTTCCCGGCAGCATGACCTTGCGGGTGGAAACCTACTGCGCGGTGATCCGCGACCTGCTGGACAGCATGAAGCGCGGCGGCTTCCGCCGCATCGTCATCGTCAACGGCCATGGCGGCAATGCTCCGGCCGGCGCGCTGGCGCAGGAATGGATGATGGACAACCCGGATTGCCGGGTGCGCTTCCATGACTGGTGGCGGGCGCCCCGCACCATGGCGTTGGTCCAGGCGACCGACCGCGTCGCTAGCCATGCCAGCTGGATGGAGAACTTCCCCTGGACCCGCCTGCCGACCACGCCGGCCGATGACGCCAAGCCGATGGTCGACCTCGACCGGCTGAAGACGCTGCCGCCGTTCGAGGCCCGCACCATGCTGGACGACGGCAATTTCGGCGGCCGCACCCAGCGGTCGGATGACGAGATGCTGGCGATCTGGCAGGCCGGCGTGGAGGAAACGCGCGCCCAGATGGAGAACTGGTGATGCGCATCCTGATCTGGGGCGCCGGCGCCATCGGCGGCACCGCCGGCGCCTGGCTCAAGCGCGCCGGCCATGACATCAGTTTTGTTGATGTCGTGCCCGAGCATGTCCAGGCGATCCGCACCAGCGGCCTTAAGATCTCCGGCCCGGTCGACCAGTTCTCCGTCGTCGCCCCCGCCTTCCTGCCCGAGGAAGTCACCGGGACCTGGGACATGATCTTCCTCGCGGTGAAGGCCCAGCACACCGAGGCCGCCGCCCGCGCCTTGCTGCCGCATCTGTCCCAGGACGGCTACGTGCTGTCGCTACAGAACGGCCTGTGCGAAACCATCATCGCCTCCATCGTCGGGCGCGACCGCGTGGTCGGCGCCTTCATCAACTACTCCACCGACTGGATCGCCCCGGGCGAAGTGATGTTTGGCAGTCGAGGCGCCGTGGTACTCGGCGAGCTGCACGGCCGCATCACCCCGCGGCTGCTCGCCCTGCATGCGCTGTTGTCTGAGTTCGAGCCGGGCGCCATCACCACTGATAACATTTGGGGCTATCTGTGGGGCAAGCTCGGTTATGGCGCCATGCTGTTTGCGCAGGCGCTGGGAGCCAAGGGCATTGCAGATTGCCTGGCGCGGCCGGAGATGATGCCGGTCTGGCGTGCCATCGGCCGCGAGGTCAACGAGGTGACGTTGGCCGAGGGCATCACGCCGATGGGCTTCAATGGCTACGACCCGAACGCCTTCATGCCGAATGCGCCGCGTGAGCTGGCGGAGCGGGCGGTGGCGGACTTGGTGGTGTTCAACCGTCCGAGTGCCAAGACCCATTCCGGCATCTGGCGCGACCTGTTCGTGCGGCATCGTCGCACCGAGGTGGATGTACAGATCAAGCCGATCGTCGATATCGGCGCGAAGCACGGCATCGCCACCCCTACCATCGCCAAGCTTGTCGCCCTGATCCACGAGATCGAGGACGGCAAGCGGGCGATGAGCGACGACAATCTTCTGGAGCTGATCGCGCAATGAATATTCGCTTTGACGGCCGCGTCGTGGTCGTGTCCGGCGCCGGCCATGGCATCGGCCGCACCATCGCCGCCACCTTCGCCAGTCTCGGCGCGATCGTACATGCCTGCGACTTACGGCCGGAACCGCTGGCCGAGACCGCACGCCTGACCGGAGCGGTGCCGAAGGTGATCGACCTGACCGACCGCCCGGCGGCGACCGCCTGGATCCGCGATGTGGAGCAGGCGAGCGGACAGGCGGTGTATGTGCTGGTGAACAATGCTGGTGGTGTGGCCGGCCAGGTGATGCGGCCACTCGAAGACGTGCCCGACGAGGACTGGGACCGGGTCTTTGCGGTCAATGTTGGTGCCGCCATGGGCCTGTCGCGCGCTGTTGCGCCAGCGATGAAGAAGGCGGGCGAGGGGCGTATCGTCAACATCTCGTCCGGCGCCGGCCTGCAGGCCTCGCTGACCGGCATCCAGGCGTACTGCGCCGCCAAGCATGCCGTCATCGGCCTAACCCGCCAGTTGGCCCATGAGTTCGGGGCGTTCGGCATTACCGTGAATTCGGTGGCGCCGGGCTTCATCCGCTCCAATCCGTCGACCGAATTGCAGTGGGAGAGTTATGGATCCGATGGTCAGGAGGCGCTGATCAGCCGCATCGCGCTGAAGCGTCTGGGCAGCGCGCAGGACATCGCCAATGGCGTGCTGTTCTTTGCCTCCGATCTCGGCAGCTTCGTGAACGGTCAGATTATCCAGGTGGATGGCGGAAGATGAGTCTAGCGAACGTCGATACCTGGATGCAGGCCAACCGCCAGCGTCTATTGGACGAGTTGTTCGAGCTGATCCGCTGCCCGTCCGTCTCGACCGATCCGGCTTACAAAGCCGGCATGGACCAGGCTGCCTCGCTGCTTCAGGCACGCCTCGCCCGCATCGGCATGCAGGATGTGCAACTGCTGAACAATGGCGGCCACAGCGCGGTGTTTGCGCAATGGATCGGTGCGCCGGGCAAGCCGACGATCCTGGTCTATGGCCACTATGACGTGCAGCCCCCGGACCCGTTGGACAAGTGGGAGTCGCCGCCCTTTGAGCCGACGCTGCATGCTGATCGCTACGTGGCGCGTGGCGCGTCGGACGACAAATCGCCGCTCTGGATCGCGTTGTCGGGGCTGGAGGCATGGCTGGCGGTGACTGGCGGATTGCCGCTGAACGTGAAGGTCCTGTTGGAGGGCGAGGAAGAAATCGGCAGCCGGTCCTTGCCAGGTTTGCTCGACAGTCATCGTGCGTTATTGGCGGCGGATGTGCTGGTCAGTGCCGATGGCGGCCGTTGGCGCCCGGGGACGCCCAGCGTCAACACCAACAGCCGCGGCAATATCGGCATGGAGGTGCATGTCCGCACTGCTGGGACCGATCTGCATTCCGGGCGCTATGGCGGTCCGGTGGGTAACGCCGCGATGGTGCTGGCCCGGCTGCTCGCCACTCTGCATGACGCCGAGGGGCGCATCGCCGTGCCGCGTTTTATGGATGGATTGCAGCGCCCTTCGAACAGCGACTATGCCAGCATGGAGGCGTTGGGGTTCGACGAGGCGAAGTTCTTCTCCGAGATCAGCGCCTCGCCTGGCGCTATCGAGCCGGGCGTGCGCCTGTTGGAATCCCTCTGGCTGCGCCCGACCATCGAGGTAAACGGCATCACCGGCGGATATCAGGGAGTCGGCGGCAAGACCGTGATCCCGGCCACGGCGAGCGCCAAGGTCACCTGCCGCCTTGGTCCCGGCCAGGACCCCAGGCGCGCCGGTGATGTGGTGGAAGCGCATCTGCGCGCCAACTGCCCTGGCTGGGCGACGCTGGAGGTTGCGCGTTCGCGCGATGGCACACCGGCCTATGCGGTGCCGGAGGATGACCGTTTCCTCGCCGCGATCGAACGGGTGATCGAACAGGTGCACGGCCGCAAGCCGCTGCGCGTCGGGGTCGGCGGCACACTGCCGATATCCGCCATGGTCAAGGAGCAGCTTGGCCTGGAGACCGTGATGCTGAGCTATGCCATCGCCGACGAGAATATCCATGCGCCGAACGAGTTCTTCCGGCTGTCGTCGTTTGACGATGGGCTAAGGGCGTGGGCGCGCGCTTTGCCGGAGCTGGCTAAGGTTTAGGAAGACTGGGCTCCGCCCAGACCCGCCAGGGGGCCGAGCCCCCTGGACCCTCATCCATAAGGTCCGGCGGCTTGGCCCGTGGCCTTACTCGCTTGGCACGACTGCGGTTTGTGGTGGCCGGCCCAGCGGCAGCGGCTCGCTGGCGCAACCGGCGTCGTCGCGCTTGAACACGCGCAGTCCGTCGAACGAGGCGATCTCGCGGTAGTGCGACCAGGCGCGGGCGAATTCCTCGTCTGAGGACACCAGGACGCCGATGTAGTTGGTGCCCTCGCGCGTATCGACGACAGCGATGTCCGGACAGCCGGCGACAAAGTCACGCGCCACCCAGCGCCGGATCGGCCATTCCTTCGGCGCTCGTCCGTCCTGGCGCGCCTTCCATATCTCACCCTTGAGCGCCCACATCGAGTCGAAGCGCGATGTCCAGGAGACGCCGCTGTCGTTGACGACCGGAAAACCCAGCCCGATCCATTCGGAGAAGGCGATGTATGTCTTCGCTTTCTCGCGGGTGAGCAGCTTCACCAGCTTGACTTCGGTCGACAGGTTCGGCTCGGCCGCGGCTTCGACCCAAGGCCGGATGCGTTGGACATTGGCGACGCCGAACAGGATCAGCGCAGCAACCGTCAGGGTCATCGGTGCTGCGAGGCGTCGCCAGGGCAATGCCGGCACATGGATGCTCAGCCGTCCCGCTTGCGCGCTCACGACGACCGACAGCCACAGCAGCAGCGCCAGCATGGTGGCCGTTGTTGCTGGCAGGCGATGATAGAACCAATCCTTGCCCTGCATCACGAACAACACGGTGCAGGCCACGGCAAAGGCGACGAGTGCGAGGTACAGGTGCCGCAGGAAGGGTGAATGCCGGCCGAGGGTCTCCTGGCTGTACCAGCACAGCATCAGCGCCACGGCCTGCTCGAACAGCAGGTTCCTGCTCTCCATGAGGATGCGCCAGACCGAGGTGTCGGTGCCACCGTATAGCGCCAATGCCAGCGGCACGGCCTTGGTCAGGAAATCCGGCTCGAACACTAGCACGGCGATGCCGTAAAGGCCGGTCGTTGCCACGAAGGCCAGCGGTGCCAGGCGAAACTTGCGATGGCCGCGCACCACGCCCATCAGTTCGACCAGCACCAGCGCCAGTGCGTAGCTCGGCTTCATCGCGCAACCGAGGGCGGCGATGGCGCCGGCGATCGTGGCCTGGGTCAACGGCTCGCGCTCGCCTTCAAGCGCGCGGACGAATAGCGCGATGTAGGGCAGGACGACGGCGGCCAGGAGATGTTCGCGCTGGCCGAACTCGACGCCGGGCAGCACCAGCAGCAGCGTGCCGATGGCGCTGAACACCGGCACGCGCCGTTCCAGCAGCGGTGCTCGGCCTTGCAGAAGGGTGGCCGTCCACCAGGCCGATCCCAGCAGGATCGCGGCGAAGAACATGGTCGAGGCCAGCTTCGGCGCCAGATGGAGCCAGCTCGCGATGGCCGCAGGAATGGCATACAGCCAGATCACCAGCGGCGGATTGACCTCGACGAGGTCGACATAGAGTTCACGCCCGGCGAGCCACTTCTTGGCGACCCACAGCAGCCAGGCCACGTCGTCCTTCAGCGGGGAGCGGATGACGGTTGTCAGGATGAACAGAGTGACGACGCCGAGAATGGCGAGTGCCACCGCATCGATGCGCCACCCGCGGCGCGCATCGGTGCCACGCCCTTCGAGCGGGGTTGCCAGCGTCGTCATTCTGCCAATCCCGACCCGGGTGGGCGATCAATGCGCACCGGCACGTCCTTCCTGTGCAATGACTGCATACCAACTGCTACGACAACGCGTGGCCCGTGCCAAGATGGCCATTCCGGGCAATCGCATTGCCCGCACCGTCGCAAACTATCCACGCCTCATGGCTACACTGTGACCAAGGTGGGTCACAATCACGACGCGCCGACGGTTGCGTATCTCAATAGCGTGCAATTGATAAAGGCATTGTTTCGGCCCGGACGCCTGATCGGACGCTTATTCCAGGCTGGCCAGCAGGCCAGCCATCAGCTTGCCGCGCCGGGGCAGGCTCGCCACTTCGATATGCTCCTCCAGCGTGTGGGCGCCGGCGCCTTGGACGCCGAGGCCGTCGAGCGTCGGGATGCCCATGGCACCGGTGAAGTTGCCGTCCGAGCCGCCGCCACTGCTCTGGTGCGCGATATCGAAGCCGAGCTGGTTGGCGATACGGCGCGCATGGTCGTAGAGCGCGATGCCCTTGGCGTCGGGTTCCCACACCGGGCGGGTGACGCCGCGGGTCACTTGGAACTGCACGTCGTTGCTGCTGGCCCGCAGCGCCAGCATCGCGGCCACGCCGGCGTCGAGGTCCTCCTGTTTCTTGGCCATCGACAGCGCCTCGCCGGTGCAGGTGGTGGTCACGCAGTTGACCCAGGTGCCGCCGTTGATCACGCCGACGCTGAAGGTGCAGTCGGCGGTCGTCATGTCCTCGATGGCGATCAACTGGCGCGCCATCTCGCGGATCGCGCTGCGTCCTTCGCCCGGGCGTGATCCGGCATGGCTCGGCCGGCCGGTGGATTCCAGGTTGAAGCGGGCAATCGCGTAGCGGCCGGTCACCACGCCGCCATCGGGGCGGCCGGGCTCCGGCACCAGGACGTATTTGTGTCGCGCCGCCTCGGCCTCGATCACGTCGCGGGTGCTCGGGCTGCCGACTTCCTCGTCCGGGGTGAACAGGACGGTCACCGGCAGCTTGGTCTTGATCCCGGCCCGGGCGAGCTGGCGGATGGCTTCCAGGGACAGGTAGTTGCCGCCCTTCATGTCCTGGATCGCCGGGCCGTAGCATTTCTCGCCGTCGCGGCGGAACGGCAGTTTTGCCAATGTGCCGACGGGATGCACAGTGTCCATGTGACCCATCACCAGGATGCCGGGTTCGGTGCTCGTGTGCGGGAAGGTGGCGCGCAGGCAACCACCAAAACCCATTCGCCCGGCTATCCGCTCAATGCGCGCGCCAGCGACGACCAGATCGCGCGCTGCGAGGTCGAGCATCCGCTCCACGGCGGCGGCGTCGAAAGTCGGGCTTTCGCACTCGATCCACGGGCGCAATCCGGCCAGCATGGCGTCGGTGTCGAACGGCAGGGTGTTGGGGTCAAACGAGAGGTCCATTCGGGGGGTCCTTACAATCCAAGATCGGTGCCGCTGCACATCAGCACAGCCCAGGCGGTTGAGCGAAACGGCGGCGTTATGCCACCCCCAGGATGCGGATCAGAGTCACGCTGATCACCGCCAGCATCAGCAGCGAGCAGGTCACCGCCGCAGTTACCCGTCCGCCCGCACGTGCGACCACCCGCACGTCGACACCCAGGCCAAGTGCGGCCATGGCAATGGTGGTCAACAGGCCCGCCATCAGTTTGACCGGGTCCAGCAGCATATCGGGGATCAGGCCCAGCGAACGCACGACCAGCATGATCAGGAAGCCGATGATGAACCACGGGACCATTTTGCTGAAGCCGAGCTTTGCCGTGCCGCCGGCCTTTTGCCCCGCACGATGGACAATGATCGACAGGGCGACGCAGACCGGGCCGAGCATCAGAACCCGTATCAGTTTCACGAGCGTGCCCATCTCGACCGCTTCCTGGCCGACCGGGACCGTGGCGGCCAGGACCTGCGGCACGGCATAGACCGTCATGCCCGCCAGCGTGCCGTACTGTGACATGGTCATGTGCAGCAGGTCGCCGACGAACGGCAGGAGCAGGACGGTGATCACACCCAGCACCGCGGTGAAGGCGATCGAGGCGGCCACATCTTCCTTGGTGGCGCCGATCACCGGGGCGACGGCGGCGATGGCGGAATTTCCGCAGATTGCATTGCCGCTGGCGATCAGCGTCGCCATCTTCGCCGGCAGGCCCAAGGCGCGGCCGATCAGGAAGCTGGCGGTCAACGCGCCGATCACGACCAGGATGACGCTGAGCATCAGCACGGGACCGGCGGCGACAATGGTCAGAGCGCTGACCGACGCCCCCAGCAGGACGACGGCGAATTCCAGCATCTGCTTGCCGGCATAGGCGATGCCGGTCTGCAGGAACGCCGGGGGCGTCCACAGGCTGCGGATCAAAGTGCCAAGCAGAATGGCGATCACCAGCGCCTCAACCCAGGCGCGTCCCATTAGCCGCGCCTCAAGCCAGGCCAATCCACCCGCGGCCGCGGTGACCGCAACACACAGCAGAATGCCCGGCAGAAGGCTGCCAACCTTGCCGGCGAAGGATGCTTGCGGTGCGGAGGCCATGGGATCCGATATTCTGCTGGGTGGATGCGACCGTGGCAACTGCCCCGCGTCGCGTCAACCGGGGTCCGTCAAGGGCTGGCATTCACAGTCTGGCATTCGGGGGCTGGCGTAAAATCCGGCGTTGCGGCAGGTATTGCCGCATGGACAGCGGGACTTCCGAGGCGCGCGGCACCCTCGGCATCATTGCCGGCGGCGGCATGATGCCGTTGCGGGTGGCCGCCGCGGCGCAAGCGGCGGGACGCGAGGTTTTCCTGTTGGGGTTGGAGGGCTTTGCCCAGCCCGCACTGTTGGCGCCCTATCCCCATGGCGTCGCGCGCATCGGCGCCGCCGGCCGCATCGTGGAACTGTTGCGGGCACACCAGGTGCGCGACCTCGTGCTGGTCGGTACGGTACGGCGCCCCGGGTTTTTCGATCTGCGGCCGGATGCCGAAGGTGCGAAGCTGCTGGCTCGGATCGGCCGTGCCGCCTTCGCCGGCGATGACGGGTTGCTGCGCGCCGTCATCAAGGTCCTGGGTGAGCTTGGCTTCAACGTGCTCGGCGCGCACGAGGTGCTGCAGGAGGCGCTTGGTCCTCGCGGCCTGCTGACGCGCACTGGGCCGGATGCCCAGGCGATGGCCGATATTGCCCGCGCCGTCGCGGTGGCTCGGCGGCTTGGCGAGGTTGATGTCGGCCAGGGTTGCGTGGTGCAACAAGGCCTCGTCCTGGCCGTCGAGGCGATCGAGGGCACCGATGCGATGCTTGCCCGCTGCGGCCCGTTGCGTCGCGAGGGGCTGGGTGGGGTGCTGGTCAAGTTGGTCAAGCCGGGCCAGGAGCGCCGGGCGGACCTGCCGACCATCGGGGCGCTGACCATCCGCAACGCCGCTGCCGCCGGGCTGCGCGGTGTCGCCTTCGAGGCCGGCGGCACGCTGCTGGCCGAGCGCGCGGAGGCGATCGCCCTGGCCGATGCGGCCGGCCTGTTCCTGCTGGGTTTCGACCCCGATCATCCCATCCAAACCGGAGACTGACGATGGCCGAGAATTTCCGCTACCTGCATACCATGCTGCGCGTTGGCGACCTCGATCGCAGCGTTGCGTTCTACTGCACCATGTTCGGGATGGTGGAGCTGCGCCGGCGCGACGTGCCGGACGGCAAGTATACGCTGGCCTTCCTTGGCTATGCCGATCGGCCGGACCAGACCGAGCTGGAGCTGACCTACAACTACGGGGTGGACAAGTACGACCTCGGCAGCGGCTTCGGTCACCTGGCCATCGGCATGCCGGACGTCTATGCCGCCTGTGAGCGGCTGCGTGCGAGCGGCGCCAAGATCACCCGCGAGCCCGGCCCGGTGAAGTTCGGTACCACCGTGATCGCCTTTGTCGAGGACCCCGATGGCTACAAGATCGAGCTGATCCAGCGCGCCTGAGTCGCATCGCGGATGACGCGGGCTCGATCCTGCGTCATCCTGGCCTTTGAATCCCCAATGGAGGACGCCATGCCCAACGACGCCGTCACCACCGCCGTGCGCAGCGTGCGCTTCGACAAGGCCGCCCAGCCGGACGAGGGCAAGCGGATGACCAGCCGCACCTGGTATGCCAGCCCGAATGGGGCGTTCCGCACCGGGTTCTGGTCGGCGCAGCCGGCGCGGTCCGACATCGCCTATACCAAGGACGAGCTTTGCACCCTGCTGGAGGGCGAGGTCCGGCTGACCGACGAGAGCGGCCATACGGAAACCTATGTCGCCGGCGACACGTTCGTGATCCCCAAGGGGTTCAAGGGCGTGTGGGAGACGGTGAAGCCGGTGCGCAAGTTTTTCGCGGTCTACGAGGGCGGCTGACGTCCCAGCCGCTTTAGCGATGCAGCCTGGGTTCGTCGAACATGCCGTCCACCAGGGCAATCAGGTGGGCGGCGGTGGTCGGATAGCCCGTGCGGTCGGCTTCCTGTGCCAGGGCGATCAGGTGGTCGCACAGCAGCAATGGGCTGGCGGGTACGGCGGCGGTTGCGCGGGTCTGCTTCGGCGGGGCACGGCGGCGGCTGGGTGTCGGGGGCGGGGGCATGGCGTTTTCTTTCGGAGTTTTCCGATATTGCGGCGGGCCATTCCCGTCCGCACGACCGATAAAACGCTGCGAAAATTGCCTGAGCGTTAACGCTCACCGCGCAAAGCGTGGACTCGCAACATTGATGCCAGCGGGCGGTCGGCGGAGCGGTCGGAATCGATCTCACTGATCAGGCTCACCAGGCTGCGTGCCTGGGCGGCGGCGATGGCTTCCAAAGCCTCCCAAAACGCCGGTTCCAGGGCGATGCTGGTGCGATGCCCGGCCAGGGTGAAACTGCGTTTGACCAGCCAGCTCATGGCGCCAGCCGCGCCACGGCCCAGGACGCGGCTTCTGCGACGACGGGGTCGGCATCGCTGCGCAACGCCTCCGCGACGGGCAGGAGGTCGGGTTGGGCACTGTTGCCGATGGCGATGGCCACGTTGCGGACGAAGCGGTTGCGGCCGATCCGCTTGATCGGCGAGCCGGCGAAGTGTTTTCTGAAGGCCGCGTCGTCGAGTTGGGCCAACTCCTGTAGCCGCGGCGCTCGCAGATCGTCGCGCGCGGTCAACTTCAGGTGGTGCGAGGCGGTGGCGAAGCGGTTCCACGGACAGGCGGCGAGGCAGTCGTCGCAGCCGTAGATCCGGTTGCCGATGGCTGGCCGCAACGCTTCGGGGATCGGCCCCTGGTGCTCGATGGTCAGGTAGGAAATGCAGCGCGTGGCATCCAGCCGGTAGGGCGCGGGAAAGGCATCGGTCGGGCAGGCCGCCAGGCATTGGCGACAGGTGCCGCAATGGTCGGGGCTCGGTGCGTCGGGCGGCAGGTCGAGGGTGGTGTAGACCTCGCCGAGGAACAGCCAGGAGCCATGGGTGCGGGAGACGAGGTTGGTGTGCTTGCCCTGCCACCCCAGCCCGGCGCGGGCGGCCAGCGGTTTTTCCATGACCGGCGCGGTGTCGACGAACACCTTTACGCCGGCGCCGCCGCGCGTGGCGATGAACTGCGCCAGATGCTTGAGCATGCCCTTCACTACGTCGTGGTAGTCGCGGTTGCGGGCGTAGACCGAGATGTTGCCGATGTCGCCGTGGTCGAGATTGCCCAACGGATCTTCGTCCGGCGCGTAGGTCACGCCGAGGCAGATCACGCTGCGTGCTTCCGGCCACAGTGCTTGGGGTTGGCTGCGCTGCTCGATCCGCTCGGCGAGCCAGCCCATCGTGCCGTGGTGCCCGGCGGCCAGGAAATCGCGCAATCGCAGCCGCGCCTCGGGACCAAGCTCGGCGCGGGCAAAGCCGACGGCGTCGAACCCCAGGCTGTGCGCCTTGGCGCGGATCGCCTCGGCCTGCCCGCCCGCCACCTATCCCCGCCCGCGATAGGGCGCCACACCCTGGTCGGGCACCCATACGCCGTCGGGTGCGGCGCCGGTCTGCCAGAACACGTCGATCGGGATGCCGCCGCGCGGATACCAATAGGCGCCGATGCGCAGCCAGGCGGGGGTCAACAGGTCGACCAGGCGCCGGGCGATCATCATCGTGCAGGCTTCGTGGAAGGCGCCATGGTTGCGGAAGCTGCCCATGAACAGCTTCAGCGACTTGCTCTCGACGATCCAGTCGCCGGGCACGTAGTCGATGACGATATGGGCGAAATCCGGCTGGCCGGTGAGTGGGCAGAGGGAGGTGAATTCCGGACAGGCGAAGCGGATCAGGTACTGCGTGCCTGGTGCAGGATTGGGCACGCGTTCCAGCACCGCGGCCTCGGGCGAGGCGGGCAGGGTGGTCAGCTGGCCGAGTTGGGTCAGTCCATGGGTCATGACGATTCGTCCCCGGCCGCCCAGCCTGCGCGCGCTTCGGCGGCAAACGTGTCGAAGCTTCGGTCGAGGATGGCGGTGCGCATGCCCTGCATCAGGCGCTGATAGTAGGTCAGGTTGTGCCAGGTCAGCAGCATCGGCCCGAGCATCTCCTCGCAGCGGAACAGATGATGCAGATAGGCGCGGCTGTGGCGCGCACAACCGGGGCAGGGGCAGCCGGGGTCGAGCGGGCGATCATCAGTCGAGAAACGGGCGTTGCGCAGGTTCATCACCCCGCGCGAGGTATAAGCGCGCGCGGTGCGCCCGGCGCGGGTGGGCATGACGCAGTCGAACATGTCGATGCCGCGCGCCACCGCGCCGAGCAGGTCGTCCGGCGTGCCGACGCCCATCAGGTAGCGCGGCCGGTCCGGCGGCAGATGCGGCACGGTGCTGTCGAGAACGGAGAACATCATTTCCTGGCCCTCGCCGACGGCCAGGCCGCCGACGGCGTAGCCGGGGAAGCCAAGCTGGACCAGCGCGTCGGCGCTGCGGCGGCGCAGGTCCGGGTAGGTGCTGCCCTGGACGATGCCGAAGAGGCCATAGCCCTCGCGTTGCACGAAGGCATCGCGCGATCGAGCGGCCCAGCGCAGCGACAGCTCCATCGAGTCGCGCGCCTGGTCCTCGGTGGCGGGGAAGGGGGTGCATTCGTCGAGCACCATCGAGATTGTGGCGTCCAGCTGGTGCTGGATCTCGATGGAGCGCTCCGGCGTCAGGCGGTGGCGGCTGCCGTCGAGGTGGGACTGGAAGGTGACGCCATCGGCGTCGAGTTTTCGTAACTTCGCCAACGACATGACCTGGAAGCCGCCGGAATCGGTCAGGATCGGGCCGGGCCAGTCCATCATCCGGTGCAGCCCGCCCATGGCGGCCACGCGCTCGGCGCCCGGCCGCAGCATCAGGTGATACGTGTTGCCCAGGACAATCCGCGCGCCGGTGCTGCGTACGGCATCGGCCGTCATCGCCTTCACCGTGCCGGCGGTGCCGACCGGCATGAACACTGGCGTTGCCACTTCGCCATGCGCGGTGTGCAGCGTCCCAGCGCGGGCGCGTCCGTCGGTGGCCTCGGCGATCCAAGTGCTGGTCATGCCCGTTCCAACAGGGTTGCGTCGCCATACGAGAAGAAGCGGTAGCTCGAGTCGATGGCGTGGGCATAGGCGGATTTCATGCGCGCGGAACCGGCGAAAGCGCAGACCAGCATGAACAGGGTAGAGCGCGGCAGGTGGAAATTGGTCAGCAGCAGGTCGGCGCTGCGCACTTGGGTGCCCGGGGTGATGAAGATCGCGGTCTCGCCATCGAATGGCGCGATGGTGCCGTCCGGCAGTGCCGCTGATTCCAGCAGGCGCAGCGTGGTGGTGCCGATCGCCAGGATGCGCCCGCCAGCGGCGCGGGCGGCATTGATCGCGCTGGCCGTGGTCGTGCTGATGCTGCCGCGTTCGGCGTGCATCCGGTGCTCGGCGACGATCTCGGTGCGCATCGGCAGGAAGGTGCCGGCGCCGACATGCAGCGTGACCATGCTGCAGGTGACGCCTTGCGCGCCCAGGCGTTCCAGCAGGGTCGGGGTGAAATGGAGCCCGGCGGTGGGTGCCGCCACTGCGCCGGGATGGGCGGCAAAGACGGTCTGGTAGTCCGCTTGATCCTGCGTGGTGATACCGTGCGGGCGGGCGATATACGGCGGCAGCGCCAGCGCGCCGGCAACCTGGAGTGCCGCGCCAAAGGCTTCGCCGGCGAGGTTGAAGCGGAGCAGCACGGCGCCGTCGTCATTGCCGCGCATGACGATGGCGCTGAGTGCTGCATCGCCGTCGAATTGCAGTACGTCGCCAACCCGCAGGCGCCGCGCGTTGCGGGCCAGTGCGTGCCAGTCGCCGGCGGCGTCGGGCCGGTCTAGCGTGATGCCGATGCGGGCATCGCCGCGGCGCGCGGTGAGTTGGGCAGGGATCACCCGCGTGTCATTGGCCACCAGCATGTCGCCGGCGCGCAGCAGGTCCGGCAGGTCACGGATGGTGCGGTCGTGCCAGCCATCGCTCGCGACGTGCAGCAGCCGGGCCGCGTCGCGCGGGCTGACCGGGTGCTGGGCGATGCGGTCCGGTGGCAGGTCGAAGTCGAAATCGGCCGTCCGCATCAGGTAGCGACTGGCGTCACCCGCCGCACCAGCCGGACCAGCGGGAAAGCGAGCAGCAGCGCCCAGGCCTTGCCCAGCACCTGGCCGCCGAGATAGTCGAGGCTGCCGAAGGCCAGCGTGAGGAAGACCAGAGAATCGACCGCAAGGCCAACCGCCGAAGATGCGATCACCGCCAGCAGCAGGCGGCGGCGCTGCAACGGGGTGTAGACCGCGAAATCCACCAATTCGCTCAGCAAAAAGGCGGCGCCGGAGGCCAGCACCAGCGCGGGGGGCGCCAACAAAAGCGACAAGGCAACGCCGGCAGCAATGGCCACCAGTGCCCAGACCGGCCCCAACAAGCGTTGCACGATGTCGCGCAACACCAGCGCCGCGCCGATCATCAGCACGCCGGACGGTGCCATCACGCCGGGCGCTACCGGAATCAGACAGGGTCCGTTCGGCACGCACACCGTGCCGACATGGCCGATCATCCAGTTGGCCAGCGGAATGCAGGCCAGGAACAGGCCGAAGGCGACAGCGCCGAGCGCGGGAACCGGCGGCATCGTCTCAGTCCCGCAAATAGGTCGCGATTTCGATCAGGTTGCCGTCGGGATCGCGGCAATAGACCGAGGTGATCGGGCCGAGCGCGCCGACCTTGGCAGCCGGGCCTTCGACGATGGCAACACCACAGGTGTTCAGGTGCTCGACCACATCGCCAGGGCGGATGGCGGTGATGAAGCACAGGTTTTGCGCGCCTGGCACCGGGATAGCGGCGGTGTTCGGCCGTGCTTCCTGCGTCACCGGGTCGAGGTTGATCTTCTGCCCGCCGAAGCGCAGCGCCGTGCGGTTGCGCGGACCGAACTCCTCGCGCTCCATGCCGAGCACGCGCTGGTACCAGGAGGCGGTGACGTCCATATCGCGGCAGCACAGAACCATATGGTCGAGGCGGTCGACGGTGAAGCGCATCTATTCCGTGCCCTCGTAGAAGTCGTTGCCGTCGCCGCCGAGCGGCGCGAACGCAAGGAAACAAGGGGAACGCCACGCGACGCCCATCATTCAGTGCCTTCGTAGAAGTCGTTGCCCTTGTCATCTATCACAATGAACGCGGGGAAATCTTCCACCTCGATCCGCCATACCGCTTCCATGCCGAGTTCGGGATACTCCAGAACCTCGACTTTGCGGATGCAATCCTGGGCCAGGCGCGCGGCCGGACCGCCGACGCTGCCGAGGTAGAAACCGCCGAACTTGCGACAGGCCTCGCGCACTGCGCGGCTGCGATTGCCCTTGGCGAGCATGACAAAACTGCCTCCGGCGGCCTGGAAAGCGTCGACATAGCTGTCCATGCGCCCGGCCGTCGTGGGGCCGAAGCTGCCGGTGGCCAGCCCCTCGGGCGTCTTGGCGGGGCCGGCGTAATAGACCGGATGGTTCTTGAAGTAGTCCGGCAGGCCGCCGCCGGCATCCAGCCGTTCCTGCAGCTTGGCATGGGCGATGTCGCGCGCGACCACCATGGTGCCGGTCAGCGCCAGGCGCGTCTTGACCGGGTATCTGGACAACTCAGCGCGGATCTCGCTCATCGGGCGGTTCAGGTCGATCGGCACCATCTCCCCGCCGAGGATGTCGTCCGTGGTTTCCGGCAGGTACTTGCCCGGGTCGGTCTCCAATGCTTCGAGGAACACGCCCTCCGGGGTGATCTTGGCCTTGATTTGACGGTCGGCGGAGCAAGAGACGCCGATGCCGACCGGCAGGCTGGCGCCGTGGCGCGGCAGGCGGATAACGCGGACGTCATGGCAGAAATACTTGCCGCCGAACTGGGCGCCGATGCCGATGTTGCGGCTGATCTCCAGCACCTTCTGTTCCATCTCCAGGTCGCGGAAGGCGTGCCCGGCCTTGCTGCCCTGGGTCGGCAACTGGTCGAGCCATTTGGTGGATGCCAGCTTGACGGTCTTGAGCGTGGACTCGGCCGAGGTGCCTCCGATGACAATGGCCAGGTGATATGGCGGGCAGGCCGAGGTGCCCAAGGTCTTCATCTTGGTCTCAAGGAACTTGACGATCTTCTCCGGGGTGAGGATCGCGCGGGTTTCCTGGAACAGGAACGACTTGTTGGCGCTGCCGCCGCCCTTGGCGACGAACATCAGATGGAACTCGTCGGCGTGGTGCTCGCCGGGGGCAGCCATGATGTCGAACTGCACCGGCAGATTGTTGCCGGTGTTGACCTCGGTGTACATGTCCAGCGGCGCCATCTGGGAATAGCGCAAGTTGGTCTCGGTGTATGTACGGTGGACGCCCCAGGAGAGCGCCTCCTCCTCGTCGCCCTCGATCCAGACGCGCTGGCCCTTCTTGCCGAAGACGATGGCGGTGCCGGTGTCCTGGCACATCGGCAGCACGCCGCCGGCCGAGATGTTGCTGTTCTTCAGCAGGTCGAGTGCCACAAAACGGTCGTTGCCCGAGGCCTCGGGGTCGTCGAGGATGGCGCGCAGGCTGGCCAGATGGCCCGGGCGCAACAGGTGCGAGACATCGCGGAAAGCCTGGAAGGCGAGGTCGGACAGCGCTTCCGGCTTGATCCGTAGGACGGTCTGACCGTCGCAGGTGCTGGTGGTGACCCCCGCGATATCCAGCTTGCGCCAGTGCGTGGGGTCCGGACCCAGTGGGAACATCGGGCTGTAGAGAAAGTTCGACGGCCGTGGGGGCAATGCTTTGATCAGGGGGGCGTTCATCGGGGCTCCTGGTCGGCTGGATCAGGTTTCGCGCGGCGGCGTGCGGCGGCGGAAGGCATCGAGGCTTACGACCTGCGGTGCCGCGGTGGCGATCGGCGCATCGTCGGGAGCTTCGGCTTCCTGCACCACGGCCGCCGGCGGCTCGGGCGGCGGGGTGTAGCTGAAGCGCACGCCGAAGCGGACATGCGGATCGGCGAAGGCGGTGATCGCGGCGATCGGGATGACCAGCATGCTCGGCACGCCACCGAACGACAGGCCGATGCTGACATGCCCGGCGCCGGGCGAGCCATCACCCTCCTCGACCGACAGGTCCCAGAACTGGTGCTGGAGCACGATGGTCATCTCCTGCGGATACTGGGCGCGCAGGCGGGGCGGGATCACCGTGCCGGGATCATCAGTGCGGAAAGTCAGGTAAAAATGGTGCTCGCCGGGCAAGCCATTCTGCGCCACGTGCTTGATCGCCTGGACCGCAACACGGCGCATCGCCTGCTCGGTCCAGGTGTCGTAGGGCATCAGGCTTTCCGGCGCGCTCGGGCCGGTGTTGTCGGGATCGTCTTCCATCGCTCGCCTCGCGGTACCGCCCGCCTTCTTCGGCGGTGTTGTCCCATAGCGCCTGGGGGCCGCGCGGGAAAGGCCGCGATCGATGTTGGGCTGCTTCAGCCGTGTTGCCAGGGCGGGTTTAAGGTCACAATACGGTGGCCGATGGGGCAATCCGCAGCGTGTGCGCCGGCAAGCCAGCCCAGGCTCATCAGGAATTCGCCGACAATTTCGCCGCCTGTGAAGCGGAAGGTTTGACGGAACAGGCGCACCCAGGCGGGCTTGTCGCGAGGGTGGTGGGCATCCAGCCAATCGGCAAAGCCGCCATGGCTGCCGCGCAGCCCCTGGACCACGCGGGCATTGGTGATGATCGCCTGGACTTTCAGCCGGTTGCGAATGATGCCGGGGTCGGCGAGCAGCCGTGCCTGGTCGGAGTCATCAAAGGCGGCGACGCGGTCGACCTCGAATTGGGCAAAGGCCGCGCGCATGGTGGCGCGGCGCTTCAGCACGATCTCCCATGACAGGCCGGCCTGCATGATCTCCATGCACAGGCGCTCGAACAGCACCGCCTCGTCGCGCGCGGGGAAGCCGTGCTCGGTGTCGTGGTACGGGCCATGGATGGGATTGCCGATGGCAAAGGCGCAATAGCTGGACATGCCGCAGCGTGGCGACGTGCTGTTGGCCGCGCAAGTACATCGTGCGAAGGCGCCCGATGGTGCGCGGGTCGCCGCGCCGGAAGTGGGGGGCTTCTGTTGCCCGGTGCCCCCCGAACCGCGCTTATCGCTTATGCAGCGACAGCGAGCGCCTGATGATTGTCATTGGCACTTGTGATACGGCCCGATAACGGCGGAACCATGCCGAGCAAAAGATGAGTCTTTACCACGCGTGTCGAGCCTGTTTCGCCCCCATATTCCCGCGGCTGCGAGACTGGTGGAGGCGCCGGGCACTGCCCCCGGGTCCACAACGCTTATTCCAATCACCGTTTATCACCATAGCCGGCAAGCCGGCAGCCGGAATATAGGGTGTCCGGGCTGCGGATGAAAGGGACTCGACCCTCATGTCACTCACGAGCGATCAATTAGCCGAAATCGAGGCCCAGCGGGCACAGCGCATGGAGACGCGACGCGCCACCGTGCCGGCGCTGGAAGACATGCTGTTCACCGCCGTGCCGGTGCTGGACCACGGTTTTGTGCGCGTCATCGACTACATGGGCGACGACTCCGCGGTGGTACAGGCCGCGCGCGTCTCCTATGGCCGTGGCACCAGGCGGGTCAGCGAGGATGCCGGGCTGATCCGCTACCTTATGCGCCATCGGCACTCCACGCCGTTCGAGATGTGCGAAATCAAGTTCCACGTGAAGCTGCCGATCTTCATCGCGCGTCAGTGGATCCGCCACCGCACTGCCAATGTGAACGAGTACTCGGCGCGCTACTCGATCCTGGACCGGGAGTTCTACCTGCCGGCGCCGGAACATCTCGCCGCCCAGTCGTCCAGCAACCGGCAAGGCCGGGGCGAGATCCTGGAGGGGGCCGAGGCGGCCTCGGTGCTCGACCTGCTGCGCGGCGATGCCATGCGCACCTACGACCACTACGCCAGCATGCTGAACGAAGGCATAGACGGCACACCGGTCGATCCTGACCGCCGCGGGCTGGCGCGCGAGCTGGCGCGGATGAACCTGACGCTGAACACCTACACGCAGTGGTACTGGAAGACCGACCTGCTCAACCTGCTGCACTTCCTGTCATTGCGCGCCGATTCGCATGCCCAGTACGAAATCCGCGCCTATGCCGAGGCGATGCTGGAGATGGTGAAGGCGTGGGTGCCGCTGACCCATGCGGCCTTCGTCGACTACCGACTGGGCGCGGTGACTCTCTCGGCCGGCATGTTGGCTGTGGTGAAGCAGATGCTGGCGGGCGAGGCGGTGGAACAGAAGGGCAGTGGGCTGAGCAAGCGTGAGTGGGGGGAGATGATGGCGGCGCTGGGTCGCGAAGCATGATTGTCTGCTTCGGTTCGATCAACCTCGACCTGATCTTCCCGCTGCCGCATCTGCCGGTGCCCGGCGAGACAGTTTTGGGCCCCACCATGACCATCGAGCCCGGCGGCAAGGGTGCCAACCAGGCCGTGGCAGCGGCGCGCGATGGGGGACGGGTGATCTTCGCCGGCGCCGTGGGCGCCGATGCGTTGGCACAGGATGCGTTACGCCTGATGCGCGCGACCGCGATGGACACCAGCCGGGTGGCGACGGCGGCGGCGGCCACCGGCTGTGCGGCGATCTGCGTCGATGCCGAAGGTCGCAATCTGATCGCAGTTGCCAGCGGCGCCAACCTCGCGGCCCGGCAGACCCAGGTCGAGGACGCCCTGCTGGGCCCGGCGACGACGGTGTTGTTGCAGATGGAGGTGCCGCGCACCGAGACCGAGGCGCTGATCCGCCGGGCGCGGGCGGCTGGCTGCCGGGTCGTGCTGAACCTGGCCCCGGCGGCGGCGCTGGACGAGGCTGCGCTGCGGTCGCTGGACCTTCTGGTGGTCAACGAAGGCGAGGCGGGGTTTCTGGCCGGGCTTCTAAGTTGCGGCCCATCGGCCGAGGCGCTGCGTGGGCGGCTGGCTGTGGATGTGGTGGTCACGCTGGGCGAGCAGGGACTGGAAGCGGCGACCGCCGCCGGGACCGTTCGTCTGCCGGCGCATCCGGTCGCGGCGGTGGATACCACCGGGGCAGGGGATTGCTTCACCGGCGTGCTGGCGGCGGCCCTTGACCGAGGCATGGCGCTGCCGGAGGCGCTGGCCCGTGCCAATGTCGCCGCCGGCTTGTGCTGCACCCGCCGCGGCACCCAGGGCAGCATGCCGATGGGCGTCGAGACGGACGCAGAACTCAGGAGATGACGATGCGCGGCCCTGCCGCCTTGGCCCCATCCCCCTGCACCTTGTCCCAAACCCGGGCAGCGAGCAGCGTATAGGCGCGCGCACCCTCGCTATCGGGCGCGCTGGCCACGATCGGCGTGCCGGCATCGGCGGCGGTGCGGATGTCGAGCAACAAGGGAATTTCCCCCAGGAATTCGGCGCCCAGCTTCGACGCCTCGGCCCGCGCACCGCCATGGCCGAAAATCTCGGTGCGATGTCCGCAATTCGGACAGCAAAAAAAGCTCATGTTTTCAACCAGCCCGAGCACTGGCACCCGGGTCTGCTGGAACATCTTCACGCCGCGCCGGGCGTCAAGCAGGGCGATGTCCTGCGGCGTGGAGACGATGACCGCGCCGGTCATGGTCACCCGCTGGGCCATTGTCAGCTGGGCGTCGCCGGTGCCGGGCGGCATGTCGACGATCATGATATCCAAGGCCCCCCACTCGACCTGCCCCATCATCTGTTCCAGCGCGCCCATCACCATCGGTCCGCGCCAAACCATGGCGGTGGCCTCATCAACCAGGAAGCCGATCGACATTGCCTTCAGCCCCCAGGCGTCGAGCGGGATCATCCGGTCTCCGCGCACTTCGGGCTTGCGTGCCAGGCCGAGCATGCGCGGCAGGCTCGGGCCATAGATGTCGGCATCCAGTAGGCCGACCTTCAGCCCCTGGCGGGCCAGTGCGACGGCGAGATTGACTGCCACCGTCGACTTCCCGACGCCTCCCTTGCCAGAGGCCACCGCGACAATGTGGCGCACCTGCGGCAACAGCACGAGTTTCTCGGCCGCCGCCCGGTCATGGCCCCCTGCCGCCGGTGCCGCCGGCGGCGCCACCTTGTGCGCCGCCATCTTGTGCGCCGTCAGCACCGCGGCGGCGTTCTGCACCCCACGCTGCCCTCCAAGCAGCTTTTCCACCTGCTGGCGGACCGGTTCCATGGCCTGGGCCTGCGCGCGGTCAGTCAACAGGCTGACCTGCACCAACACGCCGTGCGGGCCCGGCTTTACCTCGATTCCATCGACCAGACCGGCCGCGACAATGTCCTTGCCGCTGGCCGGATCGGTCACGCTGCGGAGTGCCTCGCGCAACGATGCGGGCGTTGGTTCGATCATGCGCTTGAAAACCCTTCGTACCCAGTCAATATGCAGGCGTGTCATGCCAGGGATATGGCGGGTTCAACCCCGCGTGCCAATGGCCCCACCCGCACATCCGCGGAAACGCGATTTCAGGAGCCCTGCACGCCCATGACTTCCACTTCGAACGGCCGCATCGATGCGGGCGACTTTTCGGTCGTCCACTCGGGGAGCGGCGGCGGCGGCGGCCCCTGGGGCACACCACCGGGTGGCGGCCCGCGTGACAATGGTCCGCAAGGCCCGCAGGGCCCCTGGGGCGGCGGCGGTCAACGCGGACCGTCTGGTGGTGGGGGTGGCGGCCAGCCGCCCGACCTCGACGAGTTGATCGCCAAGGTCCAATCGATGTTCCGCGGCGCGATGCCGGGCGGTGGCGGCGGTACGCGCATGCCGTCGCTGCTTGGTGGTGGCCGGGGATTGGCCATTGCGGCGGCGCTGGCCGGGATCGTCTGGCTGGGAAGCGGCTTCTACCGGGTACAGCCCGACGAACAGGGTGTGGTGTTGCGCTTCGGCGCGGTCAACCGCAGCGCGTTGCCGGGCCTGAACTATCATGTGCCATGGCCGGTGGAGCGCGTGTTGCGCCCGGCGGTCACGCGCATCAACCGCGTGGAGGTGGGCTTCACCTCGCCCGGCGGCGAGGCCCGGCCGACCGACATCCGCTCGTTGCGCTCGAGTGCTGGCGGGCTGCGCGACCTGCCGGAGGAGAGCCTGATGCTGACCGGCGACGAGAACATCATTGATATCAATTTCGCGGTGTTCTGGCGCATCCGCAATGCCGGCGATTTCCTGTTCAACAACCGTTCGCCGGAGATCACGATCAAGGCCGCAGCCGAAAGCGTGATGCGCGAGGTGATCGGCAGCACGCCGATCCAGCCGGCGCTAACCGATGCGCGCGCGCGCATTGAAACCGATGTGCGGGCGGGCGTGCAAGCGATCCTGGACAACTACAAGGCCGGCGTCGACATCACCCAGGTGCAGTTGCAGAAGGTCGATCCGCCGGAAGCGGTGATCGAGAGTTTCCGCGATGTGCAGCGCGCCAGCACTGATGCTGACCGGGCGCGCAACGAGGCCGACGCTTACCAGAACGACATCGTGCCACGCGCACGTGGCGATGCCGCCAGGCTGGTGGCCGAAGCCGAGGGCGCGCGACAGGTCTCGGTCACCGAGTCGACCGGCCAGGCCCAACGCTTCCTGTCGGTTTTGCGTGCTTATGAGGCGGCAAAGGACGTGACCATGCAGCGCCTATATTTGGAAACCATGCAAACCATCCTGAGCACCACGCCGTCGATCATCGTGGATGACCGGCTGCAGGGTGTGGTGCCGTTCCTGCCGCTGGGCGATGTTGGACGCACGCCGGGCACGACGCCGGCACCTGCCTCCCCGGCGCGGGGTGCAACACGATGAACCGCCTGGCGACTGCCGGCTTGGCCGCCGTCGTGGTGGCCGGCCTCATCGCCGCCTCCTCGCTGTTTGTCGTCGAGCAGACCGAACAGGTGCTGATCACCCAGTTCGGCAGTCCTGTGCGCGTGATCAACGAGCCGGGGCTGCACGTGAAAGTGCCGCTTATCCAAACGGTGATAAGCTTTGATCGCCGGTTGCTTGACTATGATCACCCCTCCGAGGAGGTGATTCTTGGCGACCAGCGCCGCGTGATCGTGGACAGCTTCACGCGCTACCGTATCACCGACCCGTTGCGTTATTTCCAGGCGGTTGGGCCGACCGAGAGCGGCATCCGCGTGCGCCTCAACTCGGTGGTCTCCTCGGCGCTGCGCCGCGTGCTGGGCAATGAGCAGCTGCTGAACGTGTTGTCGTCGGATCGTGGCCGTATCATGCAGCGCATCCGCGACCAGGTGAACGTCGAAATGGGCAATTTCGGCGTCGCGGTCGACGATGTACGCATCCGCCGTGCCGATTTGCCGCCGGGCAATACCCAGGCGATTCTGCAACGCATGCAGTCCGAACGTCAGCGCGTTGCCGCCCAGGCACGCGCCGAAGGGGCTGAGGCCGCGGCACGCATCCGCGCCGAAGCCGACCGCGAACGCACCGTGGTGCTGGCCACGGCGCGCGGCACCGCGGACAAGGTGCGCGGCGAGGGCGAAGGCCAGGCGATTGCCATCTATGCCGAGGCCTTCAACCGCGATCCACATTTCTTCCAGGTGTGGCGGACCCTTCAGGCTTATCGCGAATCCTTTGCCAGCGGCGGTTCTAGGCTGGTGATGACCTCCGGAGAGGGCTTCCTCAAACTGCTGCGTGATCCGCCAACGCCTACGGGGACTGGCGCCGCCGCGCCCGCGAGCCGCTGATGCCGACTCAGGCGATCGAGGATCGGGCTCCGTCCCCGGTTCTCGATCGCCTGACATTCGGATGAAGGCTTCGCCACCTCCCGGGCGGACGACTTGCGGCACCGCGGGCCGCCGCCCACATTGGTGCGGTCACTCATGGGGTTTCCGTTCATGCAGCCAGCAGACGTTTTCCCCGCCGCCCGTCCGCGTTGTGGCGGCACATTGGTGCGGGCCGGGATTGCCGCGCTGGCACTGACCTTCGCCGTGCCGGTCCTGCCGGTGTTCCCCGCTATCGCTCAGGCCCGTTCGGCGCCAGAAAGCTTCGCCGATCTGGCCGCGAAACTGCTGCCTGCGGTGGTCAACATCTCCACCAGCCAGACCGTCGCCGCCCGTGGCGATCGCGGCAGCCCGGAGATGCCGCAGTTTCCGCCCAGCTCTCCCTTCGAGCGGTTCTTCCGCGACTTCATGGAGCGCAACCGTCCGCCAGGCAGCCCGCCCGGCGCCAACCCGGCACCGCGCGGCGAGCGCAACGCGCCAACCCGCCGGTCGCAAAGCCTGGGGTCCGGCTTCATCATCGACCCCTCCGGCGTCGTCGTCACCAACAACCATGTGATCGATGGCGCCGACGAGATCACCATCACCCTGCACGACGGCTCCACGCTCAAGGCGACCCTGGTCGGCAAGGACGAGCGGACCGACATCGCGATCCTCAAGGTGGTGAGCGAAAAGCCGTTGCCTGCGGTACCGTTTGGTGATTCCGATGTCGCGCGGGTCGGCGACTGGGTGCTCGCCATCGGCAATCCCTTCGGGCTCGGCGGCACCGTGACCGCCGGCATCGTCTCGGCGCGCGGGCGCGATATCCAGCAGGGGCCGTACGACAACTTCATCCAGACCGATGCCGCGATCAACAAGGGCAACTCGGGCGGACCGCTGTTCAACATGGCCGGCGAGGTGGTGGGCATCAACACCGCGATCTATTCGCCGACTGGCGGCTCGGTCGGCGTCGGCTTCTCGATCCCCGCCAACCTGGCCAAGAACGTGGTCGCCCAGCTGCGCGATTTCGGCCGCGCCCGCCGCGGCTGGCTCGGCGTGCGCATCCAGCAGGTAACCCCGGATATCGCCGAGAGCGTCGGCCTGAAGGAACCCAGCGGTGCGATGATCGCTGGTGTCACCGACGGCGGCCCGGCGGAATCCGCGAAAATCCGCAACGGTGATATCATCACCAAGTTCAACGGCCAGGACGTGCGCGACATGCGCAGCCTGCCGCGCATCGTCGCCGACACCGAGATCGGCAAGCTGGTGCCGGTGGTGGTCTGGCGCGACGGCAAGGAAGTGACGCTCCAGGCCAAGGTGGGCGAACTCCCCGACGACCAGCGCGTTGCAGCGGCGCCGGCGGACAAGCCCGCGCCGACCCAGCCGATGGAACTGGCCGGACTCGGATTGCGCCTCGCACCGATCACACCGGAGACGCGCGAGCGCTTCCAGCTCGGTGCCGATCAGAAGGGCGTCCTGATCACCGGCGTGCTTCAGGGCACCCCGGCCGCCGACAAGGGCCTGAAGCCCGGTGACGTGATCATCGAGGTGCAGCAAGAGGAAGTCATCACCCCGGCTGATGTCCAGGACCGTGTCGAGAAGGTCCGCAAGGCCAACCGCCGCTCCGTGCTGATGCTGGTGCAGACCGGCGAGGGCCTGCAATGGGTGCCGCTATCGCTGGCGCCAGGTGACCGCGCGCCAGGCTGATTGGCTTGGCAGACAAAAAAGCAGGCCCCGGGGGTGACTCCGGGGCCGCTGTTTGCCTCGGCTATTCCGCCGCCAATTGCTGGGCGGGCGCATCGCTACCCAGGCTGAACCGGCTGAACCGCCGGTTGAGCGCGGGCAGCATCGCCACATCCATGATGCCCCGGCCCGGTTCCATGACGATCATTGCCACGCTGGCCGAAAGGTTGTCGGCACCGTTCAGCCGCGGCGGGCGGCACACCGAGAACGGCGCACCGAAATCGTCAAACAGCGCCGCCTTCACATGCTCCGTCGTCACCTGCCCGACATGCGGCAGCAACAGGTCGCGCACGCGCAAGTCGCGATAGAGCGAACACGGCGTGCTCGCCACCCCGGTGTCGCGCAGCTTGACCAGCGCCACCGGGCTCACAAAGTGATTGGCGTGAACAAGCAGGCCGCGCTCGGGATGCACCTGGAACGTCTCGTCGGGCGCGCACTCGAAGTCGATCGCCACGGCCTGGCCCGAAGGGCTCGACGCGCTGACCATCATGTTGTTCGCCGCCGATTTCTGCGTGACATAGACTGCCCGCATCGCCAAGGCCGGCGCCTCCTGCTCCAGCACCTTACGCCGGATGAGCGCCAGCGGCACCCCCACCTGACGATAGTCCCGGTCGGATTGCAGGTAGTTCGCGGTCAGCCCGATCCCCGCCGCATTCAGCCCGGACCGCGCCAGTCCGCCCGCCTCGGTGAAGGTCAGGATATCCGGCCCATCCTCGCGGCGAATGCGCAGCACCACCGCGGTCTCGGCGCATTCCGCCTTCCAGTCCCAGTTCTGGGCATGGATCACCCGCTTCTCCGCGGTCGCATCCGGCATCACCACCACGCCAGTGCAGCCATCCGGCGCGTTCTCGGCCAGCCGCGCGCGCAGGTCGGGCCGCTCGGCCAGCTTCAGGATCTCGGTACGCGCATTGAGCAGGGCGATGTGCTCGAACGGCACTTCGGCACCCCGCGCGATCCCTTGCATCTCCTCGATGTAAAGGGGATCGAAGGCCTCGATGATTGGCAGGTAGTCGCGCACCAGCCCGACGATATCGCGCTCGCCCAATCCGCAGCGCGCGATCTGCGCGGTGTAGTGCGCCACCCCCTTGCGAATGCGATCCGCGGCGGCACGGCCGTGCTGCACGCCGCGCTCATGCGGGGCGCCGGACAGGTCGATCAGCGGACAGGGCTCAACCATGCCTGGTTCCTCCGGGTATCGTCGCGTCAGCTCGCATAGTCCGGCTCCTCGCGATCCAGGATCCGCCGCCAGGCATCTAGGAACTGCCGACCATCATGCACATCGCTCCAGGCGCCCGTGTGATGGGTCCAGCGCAAATGATCGGGCTGGCGCCGCAACGGCAGCCCGCTCGCGGCTGCGTTCAGCTGGTAGCCGACCGTCTTCTCCACCGTACAGAGTTCATG
The DNA here is from genome assembly GCA_945869965.1 of Asaia bogorensis. Taxonomy (GTDB): domain Bacteria; phylum Pseudomonadota; class Alphaproteobacteria; order Acetobacterales; family Acetobacteraceae; genus CAMDGX01. Next base: position 103,636 of record CAMBRC010000001.1, on the reverse strand, counting down.
GAAAGCGTCATGCACCGTCGGGCCCACAGTCATCACCCCGTGATTGGCCATCACCAGCGTGGTCGCATCGCCGATCGCGCGGGCGAGGCGATAGCCTTCCTCCAGGTTTGACGCCGGCCCGGTTGCCGCGTCGTCATAGGCAACCCGGTGATTCACCAACAGGTTGTTGTGATGCGCCATGCCCATCCGCCCACCCTCGATCATCGATAGCGCGGTCAGATTGGGTGGATGCAGGTGAATGGCGCATTTCGCCGCCGGGTTGGCCGCGTGGACCGGCGCATGGATGTGATAGGTCACCGACCGCACCTCACGCCCACCAGAAATCACGTGGCCCTTGAAGTCGACCACCAACAGGTTGCTCGCGGTGATCTCCTGGAACAACAGCCCGCGTCCGTTGACCAGGAAGCGGTCCTCGCTGTCCGGCATCATCAGGCTGAAATGATTGCCCAAGCCCTCGTTGAAGCCGAACCGCACCGAAAGCCGGAACGTCGCCGCGAGGTCGCAGCGCATCCCCCATTCCAAATCGCTCATCTCCGCCGGCTTGCCCATGGTCCCCTCCGCCAAGATCTGCAGGAAACCCTAGGCCAAACCCTCGCGGGTGGGTATCCCCGGCGCGTCAGCCCGCCGCCCGGTCCCAGGTGCCGGCCGTCACGCCGCGCTCGATCAGCATGAATTTTCGAACCTTGCCATTCTCGGTCAACGGCAGTGCGTCGACGAAATCGATGAACCGCGGAATGGCGAACTTTGCCAGCAGCGGCGCGCAGAATTCGCAAATCGCCGCCGGCCCCAGCATGCTGCCGGGCGTGCGGATGATGGCGGCCATCACCTCGTCCTCGGCCAGTTCGGAGCGCACCGGAAACACCGCGGCGCCGGCAATCTCGGGATGGGTCAGCAGCACCTGTTCGACCTCAAACGCGGAGATATTCTCGCCGCGCCGGCGCACCGCATCCTTCATCCGATCCATGAAGCGGTACCAGCCGTCGGCCTCGCGCACCACCCGGTCGCCTGTATGAAAGCGTAGATTCTGCCATGCCTCGACCGTCTTCTCCGGCATCCCCCAATAGCCCGTCGCGAATGCAAATGGCTCGTGCGCGCGCAGCACCAATTCGCCCGGCGCGCCATCGGCCACCGGGTTGTCGTCCTCGTCCACCACGTGGGCTTCGAACCCGTCGACCACCGGCCCCATCAATCCCGGCCGCTGGTGATCGACGGTCGTGCCCAGCGTGAAGTTAGTCTCGGTGGAACCGTAGCCATCGATCATCCGCAACCCGGTGCGCGCAATGAACGGCGCCTGCAGGTGCCCGGGCACCCCCGGCGCCAGCGACACCCGCAGCCGATGGCCACGCTCCGCTTCGCTTGGCGGCTGTGCCATCAGGATTGGTACCATCGCCCCGAGCACATAGGTCACCGTGGCGCCAGCCGCGATCATCGCCGGCCAGAAGCCGGACGCAGAAAACCGCGGCTCCAGCACCATCGCGGCCCCATGCAGCAACGCCTGGTGAAACGTGTTCAGCGCATTGGTGTGGAACATCGGCAGGGTGGTACACAGCACGTCATCGGCGCTCAGCTCAAGCAATCGTCCGGCGATGACCCCCCACCAGTACATCTGCGCGTGCGGACAGCACACACCCTTCGACGGCCCGGTGGTCCCCGACGTGTACAGGATCGCCACGGTATCGCCGGGACGCGACGGGTGCGGCGGCATGCCCGCACCCCGTGGCGGCAATTCCTCGACCGCCCAAACCGTCTCCAGCGCAAGCGCCGACCGGTCGATGCGATCCAGCACATGCAGTAGCTCGGCCTCGAGCGCCAGGATGCGCGCCCCGGAATTCGCCAGCACATGCTGCAATTGCGGCCCGCGCGAGGCGGTGTTGATCGGCACCATGATCACGCCGGACCACGCACAGCCCAGGTACAGTTCCAGGAACTCTGCCCGGTTCGGGCACATGACGGCCAGCCGGTCGCCCGGCTTCAACCCGGCATCGCGCAGCCGCCCGGCCGCGGCGGCGGCAAGCACAGGCATATCGGCATACGACCACGTCGTATCGCCGATGCGAAACAACGGCCTGGTGCCATACTTCGCCGCCTGCCGTTGCAGCATCTTCGGCAGGGTCCGCTCGGCGGGCGCGAATTCATCTTGCAAGGCAATCTCCCGGTTTCGATGACCTTTACAAGAGCGCAGGGTCAACGATTCAGGAAGAGGGAGGGCAGGGCGCTGCCCTGTACCTGCCTGGTTCGAATCGCGCCTTCGCGCGACGTGCCAAACCCCTGGACCTGGTCATTTTTGGTCAGCGAGATGCGGCCGCTTTCAGCCGCTTTGGGCAGCCTTCGTGGCAAAATGCCGGAATTCCATAGGCTTCATGCCAATCGCTTCCAGGATCTACCGATGGCGTATCGATAGATCCTGGAAGCGATTGGCATCACATTCAGCGCTAGGACGCTGTGAACTCTTGCCCAGGACGGGGTCCTACGCCCCGGCGCCAGGCGCGCGCCTTAGACCCGCGCCACCATCCGTTCGTCGTCCAGATGCCCGGACAGCGCATCACCGACCGAAGCGCCGGCGACCGCAGGATCACCAACGTTCTTTTGCGCCGGGTCGCGCATCATATAGCCGCGCCCCCAAACCGTCACAATGAGATCGCCGGCGCCGAAGCTTGCGAGTTTCTTGCGCAGTTTGCAGATGAAAACGTCGATGATCTTGGCTTCCGGCTCGTCCATGCCGCCATAGAGGTGGTTGAGGAACATTTCCTTGGTGAGCACGATGCCCTTGCGCAGCATCAACAATTCAAGGATCGAATATTCCTTGCCGGTCAGGTGAACCTCGTGGTCGCCGATCGTCACCTCACGGCTGTCGAGCAACAACTTGATGGCCCCAACGCCGATCGAAGGGTGGCTGAAGCCTTTGCTGCGCCGGACAATCGCCTGGATCCGCGCGAGCAATTCCGCCTTGTCGAACGGCTTGGTGATGAAATCGTCAGCACCCAGGCTGAGACCCTTTACCTTTGCCTGCGGACGCGACAGCCCGGACAGGATCAACACCGGAACCTCAACCCGCGCCGCACGAAGGCGTCGAACGACTTCGTAACCCTCCATGTCAGGCAACATCAGGTCGAGAACGACGATGTCATAGTCATAGTGGCGGGCAAGCTCGATCGCTTCCTCGCCGGTATCCGTTTGGTCAACCACGGCGTTGATCGATTTCAGCATCATGGTCACCGCACGTGCGACGATCAGATCATCTTCTACCAAAAGAATGCGCACTTGCATCTCCATACGCGTGTATGATCCACAGTTACAATCATAAGAAGATTTTTACAACCCTAAATTCGCGTATTCAAGCGCTTAAACGTGCTAAATTTTAGATTGCTGAGTAAAATATCATCTATACGCTATTTTTACGATTTGCCCGGCCGCACCCTCCCGGCCACAATCCACCCGCAGGAAAACGCCTCCCGCAAAGCCGGCGCCCTGACGCAAGGAGCACCGCCCAGCAGATCGGCGCCATATTTCCTGATCGGCGATACGTCGCCTTACCGGACGTAAGCCACCCGCAACGCATTCGTCGCACCAGGCTGCCCGAACGGCACGCCGGCAATGACGATGATCGGATTGCCGGCCGCGGCAAACCCTTCCTGCGCCGCGGTGCGCGTCGCCTTCGCCACCGTCTCGGTCATCGAATGCACTTCGGGCGCGAGCACCGCATGCACCCCCCAAACCAGCGCCAACCGCCGGGCCGTGCTCAATGCCGTCGTCAGCCCCAGGATCGGCGCCTCCGGTCGCTCCCGCGCCGCGCGCAACGCCGTGCTGCCGCTGGCGGTAAAGGCGCAGATCACCGCGGCATCGATCGTATGGGCGACCTGGCGCGCCGCGGCACAGATCGCGTCCGCCGCCGAATGTTCCGGCGCCGGTCGCGACGCCTCGATCATCGCCCGCCAGCCGGAATCCTCCTCCACCCGCGCGATGATGCGATCCATGATGTTCACCGCCTCGAACGGATACTGCCCCGCCGCCGTCTCCGCCGACAGCATCACCGCGTCCGCCCCGTCGAACACCGCCGTCGCCACATCTGAAGCCTCTGCCCGCGTCGGTGCCGGCGCCGTGATCATGCTCTCCAGCATCTGCGTGGCCACCACCACCGGCCGCCCCATCTGCCGGGCCGTGCGAACGATCCGCTTCTGCGCCAGCGGAACCTCCTCGGGCGGCAACTCCACCCCCAGGTCGCCACGCGCCACCATGACCGCATCCGACAACCGGGTGATCTCCTCGAGGTTGTCCAGCGCCTGCGGCTTCTCCACCTTGGTCATGATCCACGCCCGGCCGGCCGCGATATCGCGCGCCTCCGCCACATCCTCCGGCCGCTGCACGAACGACAGCCCGATATAATCGACGCCATGCTCCAGCGCGAAAGCCAGGTCCAACCGGTCCTTGTCGGTCAGCGCTGGGATGGGCAGCACAATGTCCGGCACGTTGACGCCCTTGCGGTCGGACAGCGGCCCGCCGACGGTCACCTCGGTTTCCAGGTGATCCGCCCGGGCGCGCGTCACCCGCAGCCGCAGCTTACCATCGTCCAGCAACAGCGTGGTGCCGATGCTGGCCGCCGCCATGATCTCCGGATGCGGCAACTGCACCCGCCGCACATCCCCCGGCGTCGGATTAAGGTCGAGCCGAAACGCCTGCCCGGTCTGCAACTGCACCCGCCCGCCGCCGAACTGCCCGACCCGCAGCTTCGGCCCCTGCACATCCGCCAGGATCCCGATCGGCCGGTCGAACCGCGTCTCCATGTCGCGGATCATCGCAATCCGCGCCGCATGGTCGTCATGCGTGCCATGGCTGAAATTCAGCCGGAACACATCCGCCCCCGCCTGGAACAGCCTGGCCAGCACCTCCGGCGAGGAACTGGCCGGCCCCAGCGTCGCGATGATCTTGGTGCGACGCCGGCGGCGGATCTTGGTCCGTATCGACATATGGCTATCCTTTATGTCCGGTCTAGGCGATCAGCACGCCGCGCAGATCGTTGACGTTGGTCAATGTCGGTCCAGTCCGGATCAGGTCGCCGATTGCATCGAACAGGCCATAGCTGTCATGCCCGGCCAGCACCGCATACGGATCCAGCCCCGCCGCCCGCGCCCGCGCCAGCGTATCCGGCGCAACGAACCCGCCCGCCGCATCCTCGGTGCCGTCGATCCCATCGGTATCGCCCGCAACCGCCCAAATCCCGGCCGTACCCGCCAAAGCCAGCGCCAGCCCCAACAAGAACTCGGTGTTGCGTCCGCCCCGCCCCGCCCGCCCGCCGCCAATGGTGACCGTGGTCTCCCCGCCCGACAGCAACAGCGCCGGTGCCCGCAGCGGCAGTCCATGCAACCGCACCGAGCGCGCAATCCCCGCCATCACTGTGCCGACCTCGCGGCTCTCGCCTTCGATCGCATCGCCCAGGATCAACGGCGTGATCCCCAGCCCCTCCGCCGCCCGCGCCGCCGCCAGCAGCGACGCCGACGGTGCCGCGATCATCCGGAAACTGGCATGCGGCAGGCTGCCCTCCTTCGGCGTCTCGTCGGCCGCCTGCGCCAGCCGCGCGGTCACATGCGGCGCCAGCTCCACCCCAAACCGGGCAACAAGCGCCCGCGCATCAGCGAATGTCGTCGGATCCGGCACAGTCGGCCCCGAGGCGATCACCGCGGGATCGTCGCCCGGCACATCGGAAATCGCCAGCGTCACCAGCCGCGCCGGCGCCGCCGCCGCCGCCAACCGCCCGCCCTTGATCGCCGACAGATGCTTGCGCACCGCATTCATCTGCGAAATGGTCGCGCCGCTGGCCAGCAATGCCCGGTTGACCGCCTGCTTGTCCGCCAGCGTCAGCCCCGCCGCCGGCAACGCCATCAGCGCCGATCCGCCGCCCGACATCAGCGCAATCACCAGATCGTCTGGCCCCAACCCCTGCACTGCCGCCAGGACCCGGCGCGCGCCCGCCTCGCTATTGGCATCCGGTACCGGATGGCTCGCCTCGATCACCTCGATCGCCCGCGTCGGCACCGCATGCCCGTACCGCGTCACCACCACACCCGACAGCGCCACCTCCGGCCATGCCGCCTCCAGTGCGGCGGCCATCACCGCCGCCGACTTCCCCGCCCCCACCACCACGCAACGGCCGCGCGGCTTCTCCGGCAGGAAATCGGCCAGCATCACCCGCGGATCAGCGGCATCGATCGCCGCACGAAAGACCTTGCCCAACGCCTCGCGCGCCATCGTGTCGGTCCACGCAGTCATGCCCGTCCTTCGCCTCCCCTGTGCGCGACATCAGTATGGCGAAGCCGGCCCACAAGCGCCATGTTGCATGGGGACAAGGAGGACCAACCATGCCAACCCCCGACACCGACGCCCAGACCCGCCTCGAACTGGAAGCCGCCGCCTTCCGCCGCCTGGTGGCACACCTGCGCGAGCGTCGCGACGTTCAGAACATCGACATGATGAATCTCGCCGGCTTCTGCCGCAATTGCCTCAGCCGCTGGTACCGTGAAGCCGCGGCCGAACAAGGCATCACCATCGCCGACCCCGACGCGCGGGAAATCGTCTATGGCATGCCCTACAAGGACTGGCAGGCCCAGAACCAGACCCCAGCCAGCCCGGAACAGGCAGCACAATTCGCCAAGTCCAATCCTGGCCACTAAGCAAGCCTCTGGCGGCAAGGGGCCGGCGGCCCCTTGACCCCATGACTTGGCATCCGTACTCCGCCCCACCAGCGAGCCAATTAAAGGGGATCAAAGGGCCCCCGGCCCTTTGCCGCCGGAGGCTTGCTTGCTACCTGCTCTCGCGCCCCACGACCTGACGGAGTTCCCACATGGCCAAACCAGCATTCGCGACCAAGACCGAGGGCGAAGGCGAGGACGCCGCCCAGTACGGCAACATCTCCGCCGAGCGCCTGCGCAGCCTGATCGAGCGCATCGAGCGCCTGGAGGAAGAGCGCAAGGCCCTGTCCAGCGACATCAAGGACATCTTCGCCGAGGCGAAATCCGCCGGCTTCGACGTCAAGGTGATCCGCCAGCTGATCCGCCTGCGCAAACAGGAGCCGGCCGAGATCGAGGAACAGGAGACCCTGCTCGACGTCTACCGCCGCGCGCTCGGCATGTAGCGTTCAGCCTGGCGCCAGCACCGGGCTGGCGCCGGCCCGGCGCCGCGCCCGCGCCTGGCCGCTGCGCACCAGCACGATGACCGGCACCAGCCCCACCAGGACGATCGCCAGCGCCGCCACCGCGCCGTCCTCATACGTGCCCCGCGACGCCTCGGCATAGATCGAGGTCGCCAGCGTCTCCACATTCAACGGCCGCAACAGCAACGTGGCCGGCAACTCCTTCATGCACTCAATCAGCACCAACAGCGCCGCCGCCGCCGCCGCCGGGGTCAACAGCGGCAGATGCACCCGCAGCGCCAGCGCCCGGTCTCCCGCCCCCAGCCCGCGCGCGGCATCGTCGATCGTGGCCGGAATGCGCCCATAGGCCGATTCCAGCGTGTTCACCGGAATCGCCAGGAACCGCACCGCATAGGCCAGCACCAGCGCTGCCGCCGACCCCGACAGCGACGGCAGCACGACGCCCGCGACTGCCGCAACCGCATCGTCGAACCACGCCATCGGCCCCAGCAACCCCACCGCCAGCACCGTCCCAGGCAGCGCATAGCCCAGCGCCGACACCCGCATCAGCACCAGCGTCGCCTTCCCGCCGAGATGGCGATGGCAGAACGCGATCAGGAAACCCGCCGCCACGGTGACAATGGTGGCCAATGCCGCGAACAGGGTGCTGTTCCAGATCCAGCCCGCCAACTGCCGCGGCAGCCCGAACTCCGCCACCCGGATCGCCGCATTCACCGCCAGATGGGTGATCGGCACCACAAACCCGAGCAGCAGCGGTACCGCGCACCCCAGCGCCGCCAAGCCCGCCATACCGCCCGACAGCGCAACCCGCAGCGGCATCCGCTCCCCGCCGCCGCCGCTCTTGTCCCGCCGCCGCGACTGCATCCGCTCAAACGCCAGCAACGCGAACGTCAACGCCAGCATCGCCAGCGCAATCTGCGCCGCCCCTTCGACCCACCCGCGCGTGGTCCAGGTGACATAGACCGCCACCGTCAGCGTGCGCACGCCGAGAAACTCGCTGGCCCCGATATCAGCCAGCACCTCCATCATCACCAGCCCCAGCCCAACCCCGATCGCCGGCGCCGCGATCGGCAAGGTCACCCGGCGCAGCAGCACGCTGCCGGACGCCCCCAGGCCGCGCGCCGCCTCGATTGCCTCCGCCGATTGCATCAACAGCGCCGCCCGGGTGCTCAAATAGACATAGGGATACAGCGCGAACCCCATCACCAGGATCGTTCCCCCCATCGAGCGGATATCCGGCAGCACCAGCCCGCGGACCTCGGCGATCCCTGCAATGGCCCGCAACGCCGTCTGCACCGGCCCGATCGGGTGCAGCACGTCCATATAGGAGTAGGCGACGATATAGGTCGGCACCGCCAGCGGCAGCAGCAACGCCCATTCCAGCCACCCCCGCCCGGGAAAGCTGAACCCGGTCACCAGCCAGGCGGTTCCAACCCCGGCGATCGCCGCCACCACGGCGGTACCGGCCAACAGCATCGCGGTCTGCCGCAACGCATCCGGCAACACATAGGCGGCAATATGCGGCCAAAGCGCGCCGTCGCCGCGCAGCGCCAATACCACCAGCCCCAACACCGGCGCCAGCACCAGCAAGGCCGGCACGGCGGCGGCGGCGAACAGGCCGCGATGCTTGGCGTGATGCTCCATCAGTGTCCGCGAGGTGTCGCCTACTGGTCGAAGCCCACCCTGTCGACCATCATGCTCGCCGCCGCCCGGCCCGCGGCGACATCCGAAAACCGGACATTGTCGACGCGCAACGCGCCGAGATGGGCGATGGCGGGATGCAGCGGAACGTTCGGCAACAGCGGGAATTCGAAGTTGGCTTCGGCATAGACCTTCTGCGCCTCGGGCGAAAGCAGGAATTCGATCAGCTTCGCGCCATTGGCCGCATGCGGCGCATGACGCGCCAGTGCCGCGCCGGAGACGTTAACATGCGTGCCAACCCCGTCGCTGAAACTCGGCAGGATCACCCGCACCGCCTCGCCCCAGCGCTTCTGCTCCGCCCCCCCGGCGCCGGACAGCATCAGCCCGACATAGTAGCTGTTCGACAGCCCGACATCGCAGATCCCCGCCATGATATCGCGCGCCACCTCACGATCGCCACCAGCCGGCTTGCGCGCCAAATTCAGCTTCAGTGCCGTCAAATAGGCCTCGGTCCGTGCCGCCCCATGCTTGGCCAGCATCGCGCTGAACAGCGCGGTATTGTACGGATGGTTGCCGCTGCGCAGGCAGACGCGGCCCTTGAAGCGCGGCTCGGCAAGCTGCTCATAGGTCAGGCTGGTATCACCGACCCGCTCCTTGGAAACCAGGATCACCCGCGCGCGCAGCGACAACGGCACCCAGTTGCCCTCGGGATCGCGCAACCCGGCCGGCACCGCCGCATCGACCGCCGCCGAAACCAGGCGCTGCGTCAGCCCCTTGCGGTCCAGGTCGACCAGCCCGCCGACATCCACCGTCATCAGCACATCCGCCGGCGAGCGCGCCCCCTCGGCGGCCACCCGCTCGGCCAGCCCGGCGCTCATGAACACCGTGTTCACCTTGATCCCGGTCTTGGCGGTGAAACTGGCCAACAGCGGCTGCATCAGCCCGGCCTCGCGCGTGGTGTAGAGGTTGACCTCCTCGGCCGCGCGCGCGGCGGATAGCGGCACCGCCGCAAAGGCGGCGCAGGCGATCAAGGAGCGGCGGAGCAGGGTCATGTCGGATCCGGTGCCTGATGCAATTGCGAGTAAGTCGCATTTGTATTCCAAACCATCGCCCACCGCAAGCTTTCACCACAAGCGCCGCTCAGCGTTGCGTCGTGCCGATCCCGTGATAATCCAGCCCCGCGGCCACCATCGCGGGGGGGTCGAAGACATTGCGCAGATCGATCACCACATCTCCCGCCATCCGCGCCCGGATCACCGCCGGCGTCAGCGCGCGGAACGCCTCCCACTCGGTCACCAGCACCAGCGCATCCGCGCCATCCAGCGCCTCCTCCGCCGAGCCGCAATAGACAACCCCCGCCGGCAACATCGGCCGCGCCGGCTCCATCCCCTGCGGATCATAGACGCGCACAAGCGCCCCATCCTCCACCAGCCGCGCCACGATCGGCACCGAAGGCGAATCGCGCATGTCATCGGTATCCGGCTTGAACGTCAGCCCCAGCACCGCGATCACCTTGCCGCGTACAGACCCGCCACAGGCGCCGATCACCCGCGCGGACATCCCCGCCTTGCGCGCATCGTTCACCGCCACCACCGCCTCGATCAACCGCGACGGTGCGCCGGCCTCCTGCGCGATCCGCACCAGCGCCAGCGTGTCCTTGGGAAAACAACTCCCGCCAAACCCTGGCCCCGGCTGCAGGAAGCGCGACCCGATGCGCGCATCCAACCCGATCGCGTGCGAGACCTCCTTCACATTGGCCCCCAGCTTCTCGCACAAATCCGCCATCTCATTGATGAACGTCACCTTCATCGCCAGGAACGAATTGGCGGCATACTTGATCAGCTCGGCGGTCTCGACCCCGGTATAGATCATCTGCCCCGGCCGGGTGATCAGCGGCGCATACAGCCGCCCCAAGACCTCGCGCGCCCGCTCCGGGCCGCAGCCGACCACCACCCGGTCGGGGTCCATGAAATCGGGGATGGCGCTACCCTCGCGCAGGAATTCCGGATTCGATGCGACATCGACCTCCAACCCTGGGGCCACGTCCTTGATGATCGCCGCAATTCGCCGCCCGGTCCCCACCGGCACCGTCGACTTCGTCACCACCACGGCATAGGAATCCAACGCCCGCGCCACCTGCTCGGCGGCGGCATAGACATAGGTCAGGTCGGCATGCCCGTCGCCGCGCCGCGTCGGCGTGCCAACGGCGATGAACACCGCGTCCGCCCCGCGCACAGCGCTCTTGAGATCGTCGCCAAACGACAGATGCCCCTTGGCCACGCCCTCGGCCACCAACTCGGTCAGCCCGGGCTCATAAATCGGAATGCGCCCCTCGCGCAGCGCCTGCAACCGCAGCGGATCGGCTTCGACGACGGCAACCTCGGTGCCAAACGCGGCAAAGCAGGCGCCCGAAACCAGGCCAACATAGCCCCCGCCGATCATCGCGATCTTCAATGCTTTCACTCCATATGTCCGGCACGCGCGCCGCTAGACAGCACATCCGGCGCCGTTTTGCCATCGCCCGGGTTGACCAGGCATCGGGCGGGACGGAGGCTGCCATAGCTGCCACATGATGGAGGAATGCTTGCCATACGGCTCCCCGACCCGCCGCGTCCTGCTCGCCGCGATCAAGCACGAATCGCACACCTTCAACCGCTTCCCGACCACGCTTGCGCTGTTCCGCCGCCAGGGCTACCACCGCGGCGACGCCATCCCGCCGGCCTTCCGCGGCACTGGCCTGGAAATGGCCGGCTTCCTCGCCGTCGCCGAGCGCCTGGGCTGGTGGACCAGCACGCCGATTTCCGCCTCGGCCACCTCCGGCGGACGGGTTTCGGCCGAAGCGATGGTCGACTTCCTCACTGTCCTCGCCGACGGAATCCGCGCCGCCCTGCCGCTCGACGGCGTCCTGCTCGCCCTGCACGGGGCCATGGCCGCCGAAGGCGACGACGACGCCGACGGCACCATCCTGGCCATGGTCCGCGACCTCGTCGGCCCGGACATCCCGATCGCCGTGACCTTCGACCTGCACGCCAATGTCAGCGACCGCACCGCCCGCGCGGCCGACATTATCGTCTCCTACCGCACCAACCCGCACACCGACCACGTCCCCACCGCCATCATCGCCGCCGAACTCCTCCACCGCGCCATGACCACAGCCGCCCGCCCGCGTACCGTCGTCGCCCGCGCAGCCACTTTGGTCGCATTCGACCGCGGCCGCACCCATACCGGCCACGGCCCGATGATCGATGCCCTGACCGAGGCCCGCCGCCTGGAACGCGAGGAACCCGGCATCTGGTCGGTCAGCCTCAACGGCGGCTTCAGCCACGCCGACGTGCCCCAGGCCGGTCCCAGCGTCACGGTCTCCGGCGATGCCGCCCCCGCCCGCCTGCAAGCCATCGCCGACACAATGATGGCCGAGGGCTTCCGCCGCCGCGCCGAGGAAACCGTGCGCCTGGCCACCGTCGAGCAAGCCATCGCCGCCATGCATCAGGGCCGGCCGGGCGCCCCGGTCATCGTCGCCGACTACACCGACGCCCCCGGCGGCGGTGCCTATGGCGATGCCACGGTCCTGCTGCGCGCCATGATCGCCGCCAATCTGCCCGATGCCGCGTTCGGCGCGATCTGGGACCCCACCACCGCCGCCCAGGCCATCGCCGCCGGCCTGGGTGCCCGCATCGCGGTCCAACTCGGCGGCTGGATCGACCCGATGTTTTCCGATGCGCCGATCAACGCCGAAGCAGAGGTCGTCGGCCTGTCCGACGGCGCCTATGTCCATGACGGCCCCTACGCGCCCGGCACCATCGGCAGCTTCGGCGCCAGCGCCCTGCTGCGGATCGGCGCCATCGACATCATCGTCTCGACCGAGAACAAGAACATCCTCGACCAGCAGCAGTTCAAGATCTTCGGTATCGATCCCGCAAGCAGATCCGTGGTCGCGCTCAAATGCATGCACGGCTTCCGCGCCGCCTTCGAGCCGGTGGCGGCCCAGGTCGTCTCCTGCGACGCCGGCGGCCTGACCACCTACGATTACAGCCGCCTGCCGTTTCGCAACCTCCGTCGACCGATCTGGCCGCTCGATCCGTGACAAGCTTACGGCTGGGCTCTGCCCAGACCCGCTGGGGGCCGAGCCCCCAGACCCTCATGTTTTAAGGTCCAGGGGCTTGGCCCCTGGCGGGTCTGGGCAGAGCCCAGCCTTATCTTGATCTTTCACCTTGATGGTTGGTCTGGCCGCGCCATCGCTCTAGTCTCGCCATACCGTGTTCAGGAGGTCCCGATGCCGACGACCCGCCGCCGCTTTCTTGCCGGCACCGCCGCAGCACTGGCGGCGCCCCGCATCGCTGCCGCCCAAGGCAGCCGGGTGCTGAAATTCATCCCGCACGCCGACCTCACGGTGGTCGACCCGTCCTGGAGCGCCACCTACATCACCCGCAACTTCGCCATGATGGCCTACGACACGCTCTATGGCACCGACGCCAGCTTCAACGTCTCGCCGCAAATGGCCGCCGGCCATGTGATCGAGGATGACGGCAAGACCTGGGTCATCACCCTGCGCGACGGGCTGAAGTTCCACGACGGCACCCCGGTCCTGGCCCGCGATGCGGCGGCCAGCATCACCCGCTGGGGCCAGCGCGACAACATGGGCCAAACCGTCGCCGACCGCACCGACGAGGTTTCCGCAGTTGACGACAAGCGGATCAAGGTCCGCCTCAAACAGCCCTTCCCGCTGCTCGCCGCCGCCCTCGGCAAGCCGGGCTCGATGGTCTGCGCCATCATGCCGGAGCGCCTGGCCGCCGGCGATCGCGGCAAGCCGATCACCGAGGTGATGGGCAGCGGGCCGTTCCGCTTCGTCGCCAGCGAGCGCGTGGTCGGCTCGCGCACCGTCTTCGCCCGCAACCCCGACTATGTGCCCGTTTCCAGCGGCACGCCGAGCTTCATCGCCGGCCCGAAGATCGTTCATCTCGATCGCGTCGAGTGGCACGTCATCCCGGACTCCGCCACCGCCGGGGCCGCCCTGCAGGCCGGCGAGGTCGATTGGTGGGAGGCGCCGTCCACCGACCTGCTGGCGCTGCTGCGCCGCACCGGCAACATCACCGTGCAGAGCCACGACAAGAGCGGCTATCTCGGCTTTCTGCGCTTCAACCACCTGGCGCCGCCGTTCAACAACCCGGCGATCCGCCGTGCCGTCTGGTGGTCGCTCAGCCAGGAAGATTACATGACGGCGGTGGCCGGCACCGACAAATCGATGTGGAACGCCGGCATCGGCTTCTTCGCACCGACCGGCCCGTGGGCCAGCGATGCCGGCATGGAGCGGTTGAATTCGCCGCGCGACTACGCCCGCACCAAGCGCGAAATCGCCGCGGCCGGCTACAAGGGCGAGAAGGTCGCCGTACTGATCGCCAGCGACGTGCCCTCGTTGAAATTCGCCGGCGAGGTCGGCGCGGACATGCTGACCCGCGCCGGCTTCAACGTGGATCCGCTCTACATGGACTGGGGCTCGCTGGTGCAGCGCCTGAGCAAACAGGACGCGCCGGACCAGGGCGGCTGGAGCGTCTTCCACAGCTACTGGTCGGGCGTCGACCAGCTCGACCCCGCGGTGAACTCCTCGCTGCGCGCCGTCGGCAAGCGCGGCCGCACCGGCTGGCCCGACAGCCCACAGATCGAGGCGCTGCGCGACCAATGGCTCGCCGCCCCGACCGCGGCCGACCAGAAGCGGCTGGCGCGCGAGATCCAGCAACAGGCGTTCGAGGACGTGCCCTACATGCCATTCGGCCAGTTCTTCGCGCCGATGGCCTATCGCAAGAATATCACCGGCGTGCTCGACGGCTATGCGTTGTTCTGGAACGTCAAGAAGGGCTGAGCGATGACCGAACTCTGGCGTCTGGATGCCACCGACCAGGCCAGGCTGATCCGCACCGGCCGGGCCTCGGCCCGCGAGGCCGTGCAGTCCAGCCTGGCGCGGCTCGACGAAGTGAACCCGTACCTCAACGCCGTCATCCAGCAGATGGCCGGGGAAGCCCTGGCCGCCGCCGATGCCGCCGACATCAAGCAGGCGCGCGGCCACGAACTGCCGCCGCTGCATGGCGTGCCGATGACGGTGAAGGTCAATGTCGACCAGGTGGGCTATGCCACCACCAACGGCATCGTCGCCTTCAAGGACGCGGTTGCCCGCGAAGACGCCCCGGTGGTGGCCAACATGCGCGCCGCCGGCGGCATCCTCATCGGCCGCACCAACCTGCCAGCGTTCTCGATGCGGGCGTTCTCCGATAACGCGCTGCATGGCCGCACGCTCAATCCGCTGGACCCAACGGTCTCGGCCGGCGGGTCCTCGGGCGGGGCCGGCGCGTCGGTGGCCACCGGGATCGGTGCGATTGCGCATGGCAACGACATCGCCGGGTCGGTCCGCATCCCTGCCTTGTACAACGGCGTCATCGCGCTGCGCCCCAGCCTTGGCCGGG
This sequence comes from Asaia bogorensis, assembly GCA_945869965.1. Taxonomy (GTDB): domain Bacteria; phylum Pseudomonadota; class Alphaproteobacteria; order Acetobacterales; family Acetobacteraceae; genus CAMDGX01. The sequence goes on along the minus strand of CAMBRC010000001.1, from coordinate 88,396 downwards.
TGCCGGCGTTCAACCCGAGCCAGCAGGTGGCACGGCCCTTCGCCGCCCAGATGATGTCGGTCCAGGGCCCGCATACCCGCAGCGTGCGCGATTGCCGGCTCGCCCTGGCGGCGATGGCCAAGGGCGATCCGCGCGACACCCGCTGGGTCGATACGCCGCTGCACGGGGCGCCGGTTCCGAAGCGCGTCGCCCTGGTGGTCGAAAACCCCGGCGGCACACTGCATCCGGCGCAAGCCGAGGCGGTTCGTACGGCGGGCAAGCATCTCGCCGCGGCGGGCTATGACGTCGAGGAGGTGTCGCCACCCGACCTCAACGACATCATTGAATGCTGGCACGACATCGGCGCCAACGAGCTGTTTCCCGCGCTGTTGCCGCGGATGCGCGAATTGGGCGACGAGAAGGCCATCGCCTCGATGGAGTTGTGGAACCAGCTGGTGCCGCCGACGGGGATGGAAGCGTTCCTGCGGGCGATTGCCAATCGTGACCTGTATATCTGGCGTTGGCTCGAATTCATGCAGACCCGTCCGCTGGTCGTCCTGCCGACCATGGGCAGCCTGGCGCCGGTGCATGACCTGGACACCACGTTGGAGGGCCAGCGCCAGGTTCTGGATCAAATCCGCGTCAGCCTGATCGCCCCGGTGCTCGGCCTGCCGTCGCTGGCGGTGCCGGTCGGGCGGCACGGCAGGCTGCGGCCGGGGGTGCAGATCATGGCGCCGCGGTTTCGCGAGGATTTGTGTCTCGCGGCCGGCGAGGTGATCGAGGCGGCCGAGGGTATCGTCACGCCGGTCGATCCGTTCAAGGGATAGGATACGAAGATGGGTTTTCCGCTTCAAGACGCCGATCCGTCCTCGCTCGGGCTCGACCCCGCCGCTTTGGAGCGGGCATCCAGCTACATCGCTGAACAGGTGAAGGCCGGTCACTATCCCGGCGCGCAATTCGCCGTCGCCCGGCGCGGGCGGCTGGCCCTGTTTCGGTCGTTCGGGGAGGCCCGGATCGGGGTGCCAGCCACCGATCGCTCGTTGTTCCTGTTGTACTCCAACACCAAGGTGCCGACGGCCTCGGCGATCTGGCATCTGATGGAACAGGGCAAGCTGCGGTTTCATGACCGGATCGCGGATCATCTGCCGGGCTTCGAGAAGCATCGAAAAGGCGAGATCACCATCTTCCAGGCGCTGACTCACCAAGGCGGGTTTCCCTCGGCGGTGATCCCGCCGGAGGCCTGGGCCGATCATGCCGTGTTGCGGCAAGTAGTCTGTGACATCCAGCCGGAATGGGCGGCGGGGTCGCGGCTTCAGTACCATGGCAGCTCCGCCCATTGGGTGATGGCGGCGATGATCGAGGCGATCACCGGGGAGGATTTCCGCGCCTTCATCCGCAGCCGGATCATCGCGCCATTGGGGTTGTCGGACGAGTTGAAGATCGGGCTGGTCGGCGACGAGCATGGCCGGGCGGTTGAGATGCACGAGCCGGACGGTGCGGGCGGGATGCGGGCGCGAATGCCGGAAAGTACCGATGCGCATCGGGCGGCGGGCATTCCCGGTGGTGGTGGCTATGCGACAGCACGGGCGATGGCGGCGTTCTACCAGATGCTGGTGCAGGGCGGGCGGCTGGGCGGGGTTCGGCTGTTGTCGCCGCGGACGATCCAGTACGTGACACGGGATTTCACCGGCGAGCGGCTTGACCTGCAGTCCGGGCGGCCGATGCATCGCGGGCTGGGGCCGTATGTGCGCAGCTTTTCGGAGTCGGCGCGGGGGACCGGGTCGATCGGGCATCCTCGGACGTTTGGCCATGGCGGGGCGGGGTCGTCGTTCTGCTGGGGTGATCCGGATAGCGGGGTGTCGATGGCGTATCTGACCAATGGGCGGCATCCCGAGGACTGGCATGACACGCGGACCGAGGTGGTCAGCAATTTGGTGCATTCCTCCATCATCGACTGACTTGCCGGGTTGAGCCGGGACGGCGAGAATGGCGACAGGAGGAACCGTCCGATGTCCGAGTTGTCTGAAGAGCACCGCATGCTGAAAGACCTGGTGGCGAAATTCGTCGACCAGGAGTTGATCCCGCTGGAACGCGCGGTGTTGGCGCGCGAGGCGGCGGGGGGCAAGGCGGGGCTGTCGGACGCGGAAGAAGAGAAGCTGCTGGCCCGCTGCAAGGAGTTGGGGCTGTGGGCGCTGGATGTGCCGGAGGAGATTGGCGGGGCCAATCTGCCGGCGGTGGCGCTGATGGGGATGAACGAGGAGCTGGGGCGGTGTGCCTTTCCGTTCACCTTTCCGCCGGATAGTCCCAACCTGCACATGCTGCTGGCGGTGGCGAGCCCCGAGCAGCGCAAGAAGTATATGGAGCCGTACGCGGCGGGGACGGCGAAGTCGGCGATTGCGATTTCCGAGCCTGGGGCCGGTGGCGATCCCGCGGGAATGATCACGCGGGCGGTGCAGGACGGTGATGACTGGGTCATCAACGGGCGCAAGATCTGGGTCAGCCGGGTGCCCTATGCCGATTTCATCATCGTCATGGCGCGGACCGGGGACGGCAAGCGGCAGGACGGGGTGACGGCGTTCATTGTGGAGAAGGGGGCCAAAGGCTTCATCATCGAGCGCGAAATCCAGATGATCGGCGGGCAGCGGACGTATGAGCTGGTGTTCGAGGATTGCCGGGTGCCAGCGAGCCAGGTGCTGGGCGCGCCAGGGAAGGGGTTCGCGCCGATGCAGCTTCGGCTGATCGTGCGGCGGTTGCAGATGGGGGCCTGGTGCATCGGCATGTCAGTGCGGGCGTTGGCGATGCTGTGCGAGCATGCGCGCAACCGGACGACGTTCGGGGCGAAGCTTTCGGAGCGGCAGGCGATCCAGTGGTGGGTGTCCGATGCCGCGACGAAGATCCATGCCTGCCGGCTGATGGTGATGGATGCGGCGGCGAAATACGATGCCGGGCAGAATGTTCGCACCGAGGCGTCGATGATCAAGGTCTATGCCACCGAGATGGCGAGCGAGATCATCGACCACGCGATGCAGGCGCATGGGGCGATGGGGATGACCAAGGAACTGCCGTTGCAGCTGATGGCATCGAAGGTTCGGACGATGCGGATCTATGAGGGGCCGTCCGAGGTGCATCGGATGACGATTGGCAAGCGGGTGCTGGACGGGAAGTGGGGGTGAGTGGCTATTTGTTTTGATATCGTAATAATATAGCCGCGCCACTCCTCGCTTCGCGAGCACCAGTTTTGACGGCGGGGCTGTCGCGGGCGCGGATGCCGTGCGGTTGTGTGGCGCTATGGGATGGATCGGCGATGCGGGCCGTGCGCGAAGCGCCGGTCGCGGCCCGCCATGCGGGGGCCCCGATGGTGGGCGGTTGAGGGGCTTTGGCCGGTTGCGGGCGAAGTGGCTGGGGCGCTCGGTGCCGCCGGGTGGGCGCGGTGTCGCGCGCGGCCAGGGTGATGAGATCGGCGAGCCAGGACGGGGTGGGGGCGGCTTCCGGCGCAATGCGGGCGCTGTGCGGGCTTGTGTCGCGGGCGGGCGATTGCGCGGCGGGGACGGGCAGGGTGCCGGCCTGGAACTGGGCCAGGAGATCTTCGAGGCGGACGAATATGCGGGCGACAGCCTGGTCCATGAGGGCGAAGAGCGGGGCGAGCAGGACCGCCAACAGGGCGCGCGCGGCGGCGGGCGTACGTATCCCAGCAGCGATGCTGGGGGCCGCCGGGGCCAGGAGGGGGGTGTGCATGGGTTCCATAAAAATTATTATACGTAACTAACTCAGACGGTGCAAAATCCTTTACCCGGCAAATTTGCATGGCTGCCGTGCGCGCCGTCTTGCCATCCGGTGCGGTCCCGATCTAGCATTTTGACCGGATGCGGCAGGAGCGTGCGATGGAGCGTTTTCGCGATTCAACCACCGTGCTGGCTGACACCGCCGTGCTGCGGGTGCTGCTGGCGCGGGACGGGTATCTGTTCATTCGCGGCCTGATTCCGCGCGATGTGGTGATGGGGCTGGCGGGGCAGGCGCTGGGGATTGCGGCGCGGGCCGGGTGGCTGGATGCGGCGCATCCGGTGGGGGAGGCGGTGGCGGATGTTTCGGCGTCCTGCACCGATCCCGAGCCGGGGTATCTGGCGACGCTGGGCGAGATCTACCGGCTGCAGGCGCTGCATGAGTTGCAGCACCATCCGGCGGTCATCGATTTGTTCGAGCGGGTGCTGGGCGAGGCGGTGCTGCCGCGGCCGCGGTTGATCCCGCGCATCTTCTTTCCCGAAAGCGATGCGCTGACCACGGCGCCGCACCAGGATTATCCCTATGTCCAGGGGACGACCGAGGTGTTTACGCTGTGGACGCCGCTGGGGGATTGTCCGGCCGCGTTGGGGGCGCTGCAGGTGGCGGAGGGGTCGCATCTCGCTGGGGTGCGGGAGTTCAAGATTTCGCAGCATGCGGCCACGGCGCTGGAGGTGGCTGATCCGCTGGAGGGGGCGTGGCGCGGCGGGGATTTCGCGGCCGGGGATGTGGTGGTTTTCCATAGCCTGACGGTGCATCGGGGGTCGCCGAATTTGACCAATCGGCTGCGGCTGTCAGCGGATTTCCGGTTTCAGCGCGCGTCCGATCCGATCACGCCGGCGAGCTGCAAGCCGTTTGTGACGGCGCTGAGCTGGGAGGAGATTTATGCGGAGTGGTCGTCGGACCGGTTGCAGTATTACTGGCGGCGGCCTGGGACGCGGCATGTGGAGTACGACATGAAATACTTCAACCAGCGGGACGAGGTGGCGTTTGCGCTGGCGGAGGCCGGGGATGCGGCGGCGCGGCATGTGTTGCTGCGGATCACGCAGAATGATCCGGATGCGGGGAAGCGGGCGCGGGCGATGGGGTTGTTGGAGCGGTTGGGGTAGGGAGGAAGGCCAGGGCTCTGCCCTGGACCCGCCAGGGGCCAAGCCCCTGGACCTTTGTTCTTGAAGAATAGTCGGATTCGACGGCTGGGCCAGATGCGGAGGGCTCAACAGGTAACGCAGGGCTCGGAATGTGGCGTTCATCGGTAAAGCGCTCTCCGCTTGCGATCACTTTCCGGTTCTGGTCTAATTTGGAATGCTCGTAGATATATTCGCGCGGCGCTATGAAGGCATCGAAATTCGTAACAATTTCGAACCGCGAGATAGTCGGGTCCTAATACAAACATTTCGCATTCTTTCGGAGGATATTTATCCCTATTATATAGGTGGAGCAGAGGATAAGCGTGCGGTTGCGTATTGGACCCGACTTCACGGCTTACTTTCCCGTGAATTGGGAGTTCGGGAGCTGTCGGCTCAATGGTTCTCCTATCAGTCTACTTTTAATGGCAATACTAGCTTGCAAACTAGCAGACACACGTGGTGAATGTCTGCGAGAATTGGCTGACTCTACCTGTCAGCGGAGTGCCAGACGTGCACATCAAAGAACGTCTCAGCCTCATCGAATTGGGGTTCCGAGAGCGCGAGAACGAGATTGCAGCTATCAACGCGCAGCCGATTCCAGTATTCCCAGTCATCGTCGGTTCCTCTCGGCCGACGATTCAGTCACAAGGAAATTCGAAGGAAATTTTTGTTAAGCATCGGGCAAAGCTAATTACCGAGTTTCAGGCAGCCGTTGAAGAGTTGAATGGACGATTGCGGCAAGCGGGCTACCCACTCAACTACCACAATGGGTACATCCAGCTATTAACCGACGACCTTGTTCAGAGAAAGATCGAATCACCTTTTTGGGCCCTGGTGGCTTCGCCTCCATGGGAGAATGTTGATATGGACATGAAGGAAGCGCTCGACCTTCGCGACTCAGATGGCCGAGCCCCAGCCTTTTTTGCCGCTCGTGCCCTTGAAAGTACAATCAAAATCATCTCAGAACGTAAGGGATGGACAAGCGGAAAAGAAAAAGGTGCTCACAATTACATTGATAATCTAGCGGCGAATGCTAATCAATTTATAACAAACTGGGAAGGCGTAATTTTGAAGGAATTTTTTACGCATATCCGTAATCCATTTGGGCATGGTCCAGGCAGCGGTCAGATGCCAAACCTAGCTCGCCATCAGACCGAATGGGCAATTGAATATTGTATGTCTTGGATCAAAAACCTCATCCGCCGCCTCTAAACAAAGTTGGTGAGGGAGCGGACGCGGCGGCGTTGGCAATGAGGCCGTAGACGGCCACAGGCCGGGGGCGGCTTCGGGAGTGAAGAGACCTTATGCATCATGCGGGCTCCGCTTTCGGCGGCGCGTGGCATGATGAGCGGCCAGGGCGGTGGCGACCTCGTCGGCGGACAGGGCGCGGTTTGGGTTGGCGCGCATGGCGCCGGCGACAGGGGCTAAATCGATGTGCAGCCAGCGTTCGATGGCGGCGTCGCGTTCCTGGAGAGCGCGCAGGCCAGCGCGGACGACCTCGCTGGCTGAGGCGTAGCCACCGGCGGCGTCGCGTTGGTCGACGGTGCGGGGCTGGTCGGCGGTTAGGCTGATGGTGCGTTTCTGGACGGCGGGCATCGTGGCGGCTCCCGGTGGTGTGACGAGATCATACCGGAGGGCGGTTGCCGGGGAAGTATCGCCACGGGCGGGCTTGTGGGGGCGGGAAAGCGTGGATCCCTCCCTTCGGTCGGGATGACGGCTGGTAGGGGGTTTGTCGCTGCGGATGGGGTCTGGGGCGACGCCCCAGTGGGGTCCAGGGGCAACGCCCCTGGCCTTGCCTTTCTTCAGCCACCCGTCGGCGCCTTGCCCTTCACCGCGCTTGGCAGCCCGCCCGGGTCGACGGCGATGCCGAACATCATTTGGTTGTGGGCGTGGCAGAGTTGGTGCAGGGCGAAGGCGTGTTCCATGGCTTCGGGTTGGCCCTGGGCGTCGGTGGCGCGGTTGACGGCTTCCTTGGTGGTTTTGAGGGCGAAGGTGGGTTTGGTGGCGATTTTCGCGGCCAGGGCGAGGGTGAAGCTGGAGAGGTCGGCGCGGGGGACGACGTGGTTGACCATGCCGAGGCGGTGGGCTTCCTGGGAGGACCAGGTGTCGGCGGTGAAGAGGAATTCCTTGGCTTTGCGGGCGCCGAGTTCCCAGGGGTGGGCGAACCATTCGACGCCGCAGACGCCCATGGTGACGACGGGGTCGCAGAAGGAGGCGTCGTCGCTGGCGATGATGAGGTCGCAGGCCCAGGCGATCATGAGGCCGCCGGCGATGCAGCGGCCTTGGATTTCGGCGATGGTGGGCTTGGCCAGGTTGCGCCAGCGGCGGGTGATCTGGAGGTAGATTTCCTGTTCGCGGGCCATGCGGCCGTGGGCGCCGCCTTCCTCGAAGCCGCCCCAGGTGCCCAGGGCGGGGAAGTCGATGCCGGCCTTGTTGCGGCCGCCGGGGCGCAGGTCGTGGCCGGAGGAGAAGTGCGGGTCCGCACCTGCGACGATGATGACCTTGATGGCTTCGTCGGCGACGGCGCGGTCGAAGGCGGCGTTGAGGTCGTAGGTCATGGTGAGGTTCTGGGCGTTGCGCGCTTCGGGGCGGTTCATGACGATGCGGGCGATGCCGGGGGCGGGGGTTTGGTAGAGGACGGTCTCGTAGGTTTGGTCGGCCATGGCGTGGTTTCCTCGTGCGGGCGCCTTGTCGTGGCGCGGATTGTGGTTAGGCTCACCGGGAAGAAACTAGCCCGGGAGTAACGCGCATGGCCACGCATGGCGGTTTGGAAACGGTGTTGTCCGGGTTGACCTTTCCGGAGGGGCCGCGATGGCACCAGGGGCGGCTATGGTTTTCGGATTTCTATACGCATCGGGTGATGGCGCTGACGCCGGAGGGCTGGGCGGAGACGATGGCGCATGTGCCGCAGCAGCCGTCGGGCTTGGGGTGGCGGCCGGACGGGACGATGCTGGTGGTGTCGATGCTCGACCGCTCGCTGATGCGGTTGGATAAGGGTGAATTGACGAAGGTTGCGGATTTGTCGGGGTTGGCGAGCGGGCCGTGCAACGACATGGTGGTGGATGCGGTGGGGCGCGCGTATGTCGGGAATTTCGGGTTTGACCGGCACAAAGGCGAGGCGGAGCGGCCGGCGACTTTGGTGCGGGTTGACCTTGATGGCAGCGTGCATGCGGCGGCGGATGGCCTGATGTTTCCGAACGGGGCGGTGATCACGCCGGATGGCAAGCGGCTGATCATCGGCGAGACGGTGGGCAAGCGGTTGACGAGTTTTGACATCGGGGCGGATGGCGGGCTTTCGAACCGGCGGTTGTTCTGGCAGTTCGATGACGTTTTCCCTGATGGCATCTGCCTGGATGCGGAGGGTGGGATTTGGGTGGCCGATCCGCGGGGGCATCGGGCGATCAGGGCGATCGAGGGGAAAGGGATTGTGCAGACGATCCCCATGAAGCCGGGGCGGCATGCGTTTGCGTGCATGCTGGGCGGGGAGGATCGTAGGACGTTGTATATATGCACCAGTACCGCAAGCGGGCCGGCGATGGCGGATAAGCGGGATGGGGCGATCGAGGCGATACGGGTTGAGGTGGCGGGGGTGGGGTTGCCGTAAGGGAGCAGTTCTTTTTTGAAAAAAAGAACCAAAAAACTTTTGTCCATTCAGCAAGTGAATAAAAGTCTTTTTGCTTTTTTTTCTACAGAAAAAGAAGATTCTTACTTGGAGGATTGACGATGGAAGACGACGTTTGGGGCTTGCGCGGCAAGGGGGCGATCGTAACCGGCGGCGGCGCGGCCGGCGAGGGGATCGGCAACGGCAGAGCTGCTTGTATCCTTTTGGCGCGGGCCGGGGCCGGGGTGCTGGTGGTGGATCGTGATATTTCACTGGCGGAACGCACGGTGGCGATGGTCCTGGCCGAGGGTGGGACGGCGGAGGCGGCTTCGTATGATGTGACGGACAGTGCGGCGTGTGCGGCGATGGTGGCGCATGCGGAGCGCAGTTTTGGCAGTCTTGATGTGCTGGACAACAATGTTGGCATTGGCGGGCGCGGCTCGGTGGTGGAGGTGTCGGAGGCCGAGTGGCAGAACGTGATGCGGGTGAACGTGGATTCGATGTTCCTGGTGTCCAAGCATGCGGTGCCGGCGATGAAGCGGGCAGGGGGTGGGGCGATCGTAAACATCTCGTCGATCTCGGCGCTGCGGCCGCGCGGGTTGACGGCATACACCGTGAGCAAGGCGGCGGTGATCGGGCTAAGCAAGGCGATGGCGGTGGATCACGGCCCGGATGGGATTCGGGTGAACTGTATTGCGCCGGGGCCGGTTTATACGCCGATGGTTTATGCGCGCGGGATGACGGATGCGGCGCGGGCGACGCGGCAGAAGGCGTCGGTGCTGGGGATTGAAGGCACGGGCTGGGATATTGGCCAGGCGGTGCGGTTTTTGTTGTCGGCACAGGCGCGGTTTGTGACCGGGCAGGTTTTGGTGGTGGATGGCGGGGCGACCCTGGTTGGGCCGTCGCGCGAGTCGCAGGAAGGATGAGGACGATGGCATTGGATGATGCGTCGATTCTGGCGGGGCTGACGGGCGCGCGGCCGGTGGCCGACGTGTGCGCGGCGGCGGGGGTGACGACGGCGGAGTTCGCGCAAGCGCGGGCAGCCTGGTTGCGGCGGCATGCGACGATTTCGGATCAGCGGCTGCAGGCCGGGATTGGCGGCCACGTGGATATCCTGCGCGATCGGGCGGGGGTTCCGCATATCTTCGGCAGCGCGACGGAGGATGTTTATTTCGGTGTCGGGTTTGCAATGGCGCAGGACCGGCTGTGGCAGATGGACCGGCTGCGGCGGCGGGCGCTGGGGCGGCAGGCGGAGATTCTGGGGGCGGGGTTCGTGGCCAGCGATACCGCGCATCTGACGGTGGGGCTGGACCGGATGGCGGCCGACGAGCCGGCGCGGATGGATGGGCGGACGTATGCGGAGACGGCGGCGTTCGTGCGCGGGATCAACCGGGCGATCGAGCGGTTCGGGGCGGATTTGCCGGTTGAGTTCCGGATGTTGGGCTATGCGCCGCAGCCGTTCACGGTCAGCGATGTCGTGGCGATTGCGCGCGGGTTCTGGTGGAGCCTGAATGGGCGGCTGGATCGGATCATGGCGGCGGAGGCGGCGAAGCTTTTGCCGGAGGCGTGGCGGGAAATCTACCTGACGCCGGAAGCGTCCGAGCATCTCGTGGTGCCGCCGGCGGGGTGGCCGGATGTGGCGGCACCGATGGCGGCGGGGACGGATGACGCCACTGGCAGCAACAACTGGGCGGTGAGCGGGGCGCGGGCGGCGGGTGGAAAGGCGTTGCTGGCGGGTGATCCGCACCAGCCGTTCTGGGTGCCGTCTTCGTGGTACGAATATGGACTGCATGGGCCGGAGGATGATGCCGCCGGGGCGGGGCCAGTTGGGATGCCCGGGCTGTGGTGGGGCAGCAACGGGCGTGTTGCATTCGCGATCACCAACAACATGGCGATGACGCGCGATCTGTATCGCGAGGAGGTCGACCCCGCCGATCCCCTGCGCTATCGCGATGGCGATTCGTGGCGGCGGTTCGATGAGCGGATGGTGTCGATCCCCGTGCGCGGAGAGGCGACGCGGGCGTTGGTGGTGCGGTCGACGACGCGCGGGCCGGTGGTCAACGCGATCATCCCGACGATGAACGAGGGCGGCGATCCCGTGACCTCGCTGCGCTGGGTGGGGGCGGAGCACCTGGACGACATCCGCGCCAGCATCAACGTCGGGCGGGCGAAGAACTGGGAGCAGTTCCGCGATGCGCTGCGCGACTGGTCGGTTGCGGTGTTCAACTGGGTCTATGCCGATGTCGGCGGCAATGCCGGGTATCAGATGGCGGGGCGGGTTCCGATCCGCGGGCGCGCGACTGCGGGGGTGCGCGATGCCAATGAGCCCGCGGACCGCTGGTTGGGGCATATTCCGTTCGATGGGCTGCCGAACAGCTACAACCCGACGAACGGATTTGTTGCCAGTGCCAATCAGCGGATTGTCGAACCGGGCTACAAATATCCGATCTATGGCGCGTATTCGCAGGGGCATCGCGGCATTCGCATCGACCAGGCATTTGCCGACACGAAGGCCGACCGGGCGCACACGATCGCGCTGCAGAACGATGTGAAGAGCGTGCGGGCCGAGCGGTCGGCGCCGGATATCGTCGCGCTGCTGGCGGGCTGTGGCGATGCGGATGGCGAGGCGGTGGCGGGGTTGCTGGCGAGGTGGGACTATTTCTACACGACGGCCAGTGTGGCGGCCACGGTGTTCGAGACGTTCATGTTCCACTGGCAGCGCGGCACGCTGGCGGTGCATGTGGCGCCGCGGCTGCTGGATTTGGCGGTGCAGCAGACCAATCTTTGCGTGCATCTTCTGGCCCATCCGGAAGCCGAGTATTTTTCGGGTGGAACGAAGGCGGCAGCGGTGCGGGCGGCGCAGCAGAGCATGGCGACGCTGCGCGGGCGGCTTGGCGATGATCCCAAGGGTTGGACTTGGGGTACCGTGCATGTGGCGTATTGGAAGCATCCGATCACCAGCGCCGATCTGGCCAGCGACTTCGATATCGGGCCGGCGGCGATCGATGGCGGATCGCATACGGTGCGCAACACCGGGGGCGAGCTGCCGCCGCATGCCGCGAGTTCGGGGGCGGAGTATCGGATCGTTGCTGATTTCGCGCAGCCCCGGCAGTTTCTGGCGGTGCAGAATATCGGCAATTCCGGCATGCCGGGCAGCCCGCATTACCGCGACCAGTTCGAGCCGTTCGTGAAGGGGGAGTACCACGTGGTGCATCTCGACCGGGCGGAGATCGAAAAGGACCTGGAGAGCACGACGACCTTGACGCCCTGATACCCTGCGGCGGCCCGCTAGAGCGGCGGGTCGCCGTAAGGGATGTGCACCACGCGCTGGACATAGATGCTGGGGGTCACGATGTGGTCCGGGTCGATCTCGCCCAGTCCGACCAGATGTTGCGTTTGTGCGATGGTCAGCTTGGCGGCAGGGGCCATCACCGCATTGAGATTCCGCCCGGCGCGGCGGTAGGTGAGATTGCCCCAGCGGTCGGCCTGCCAGGCTTCGATCAAGGCAACGTCTGCAAAGATCGCCTTCTCCAGCACATAGGTCCGGCCGTCGATCTCGCGATGTTCCTTGCCGTGCGCGAGTGGGGTCCCGACCGAGGTGGCGGTGAAAAAGGCGGGCACGCCAGAGCCGGCGGCATGGATGCGCTCGGCCAGGGTCCCCTGCGGCACCAGTTCGAGCTCGGCGCGGCCGGAGCGCAGCAGGGCCTCGATCGGGATCGGGCCGTCGAAGCCGCGGGCCCAGGAGACGATGGCCTTTCGCACCCGGCCGGCGGCAACCAGGGCGCCGATGCCGTCATCAGCCATGCCGGCATGAATGCCGACGATCGTGAGATCGCGGGCGCCGTGTTCCAGCAGCCCGGCGAGCAAATGGCGCGGCTCGCCGGCACCGGCAAAACCGCCGATCAGCACCACCGCGCCGTCGAGAATGCCGGAAAGGGCTTCGGCGACGGTGCGGACGGTCTTGTCGATCATCGTGATGATGCCCCGGAGAGGGAGGGAAGAGTCTTCTTTTTCTGAAGAAAAAGAAGCAAAAAGACTTTATCCATTTGGGCCAAGCGCTGACGGCTGGCACCCGCTCAAATGGACAAAAGTTTTTTGGTTCTTTTTTTCAAAAAAGAACATGCTTACTTCCCTGGCTTGGCATCCCGAAACGAGGTGCCACTCTCGGCGAGGCGACGGAGATAGGCCGACGGCGCCCAGCGGCTGCCGTAGCGCTGGTGCCAGATGCTGATCTGGTCGTAGACAGCTTGCGGTCCGATCTGGTCGGCCCAGAACATCAGCCCGCCGCGGTAGCGCGGGAAGCCGAAGCCGTGCAGCCACATGATGTCGACGTCGCTGGAGCGATAGGCGACGCCTTCTTCGAGGATTTTGCAGGCTTCGTTGACCGAGGAGAACAGCAGGCGGCGCAGGATTTCCTCCTCGGTAAAGGCGTGCTGCTCGATGCCGAGTTGCTTGCCCATGTCGGCGATGATCCCTGCCACGACGGGATCGGGGTAGGGGGTGCGGTCGCCCTTTTCGTAGCGGTACCAGCCGGCGCCGGTCTTCTGGCCAAAGCGGCCGAGTTCCACCAGGCGGTCGGCGATGGGGAGCTTACGATAGTTCGGGTCGGCGGCGGCGCGGCGCTTGCGGCCCTCGGCGCCGATGTCGAGACCGGCAAGATCGCCGACGGCGAATGGCCCCATGGGGTAGCCGAAATCGACCATCACCTTGTCGATCTGCTCGGGCAGCGCGCCCTCTTCCAGCATGATGACCATTTCGCTGTTGAACGGCGCGCGTGAACGGTTGGCGAGGAACCCGTCGCAGTTGCCGCAACCGACGCTGATCTTGCCGATCTTGCGGCCCATCGCCATGGTGCTGGCCATGGTGTCGGGCGAGGTGGCGGCACCTTTCACCACTTCCAGCAGTTTCATCACGTTGGCCGGCGAAAAGAAATGCGCTCCGGCGACGTCCTGGGGCCGTTTCGTCGCCGAAGCGATTTCGTCGATGTTCAGCGCCGAGGTGTTGGACAGCAGCAGCGCGCCGGGCTTCATCACCGCGTCGAGCTTGGCGAAGACCTCTTTCTTCGGCGCCATCTGTTCGAAGATCGCTTCGACCACAGCGTCAGCATCGCCGATCTGGTCATACGACAGCACCGGGGTGATGCGGGCGAAGCGGCGCTCCATCTCGTCAGCAGCCAGGCTGCCGCGCTTCACCGAAGTTTCGTAGTTAGAACGGATGCGCCCCATGCCGCGTTCCAGCGCCTCCTGTGTCGCTTCCAGGATGCGCACCGGGATGCCGAAATCGGCGAACGACATGGCGATGCCGCCGCCCATGGTGCCGGCACCGATCACGGCCGCGGTGTTGATCTCGCGGACCTTCATCGCCGGATCAAGCCCGGGGACGCGGCCGGCTTCGCGTTCGCCAAAGAAGACGTAGCGCAGAGCACGCGCTTCCTCGGTGTTCTCCAACTCGTTGAACAGCTCGCGCTCGCGCTGCAGGCCTTCGGCGAAGGCCAACTGGGTGGAGGCCTCGACGGCGAGGATGCAGTTATAAGGCGCATTCTGGTTGCGGGCGCGCCGCGCGATCTCTTTGCGCTTGGCGTCGAACATTCCGGGGTCGGACTTGGCTGCTTCCAACATGTCGGTCCGGCTGCTGACCTGCGGCAGCGGGCGCACGTCGGCGACCTTGCGGGCATGGGCGATGCCGGCCTGCTTGAGGTCCTGGTCGTCCTCGACGATGGCGTCAATGATGCCCAGCGTCAGCGCCTCGGCGGCGGGCACGTGGCGCCCGGAGACGATGAGGTCGAGTGCGGCCTTGGGGCCGATCAGCCGCGGCAGCCGTTGGGTGCCGCCGCCGCCGGGCAGGATGCCGATCAGCACTTCCGGCAGGCCGACCTTGGCGCTGCGCTTGGCAATCCGGTAGTTGCAGCCCATGGCGTTCTCGAGCCCGCCACCCAGCGCATAGCCATGGATGGCGGCGACGATTGGCTTGGTGGAAAGGTCCAACAGGTCATGGCTGCGGCTGCCGGGCGGAATCACCGGCCGCCCCTTGCCGAAATTACGGATATCGGCACCGGCGATGAAGCTGCGCCCGTCGCCGATCAGCACCATCGCCTTGATCGCGGCGTCCGCCAGACCCTCGTTCAGGCACGCCACGATTCCCTCCGGCACGCCGGGGCTCAGCGCGTTAACCGGGGGATTGTTGACGATGATGACGCCGACATCACCGTGGCGTTCCAGGCGGACGAGAGGCGAGTCGGTCATGGGGCGGTTCCTGCCGTTTCTGCGTGATCTTGGCTGGCAGGTTAGGGGATGGGCGAGGGGGCGTCCAGGCTCGGACGGCTCAATGCGGCGCCATCACCCGCGCGTCGTCCTCGGTCGCCGCATAGGCCCAGCACGATTCCGGCGGCAGCGCTACGGCCACATCGGCGCCCACGGGATAACGCGCGGCGGTGCCGACCTCGATGCCTTCGATCGTGGTGCCGAACACCGCGAGGTCGTAGCTGGTCTGCATGCCCAAATAGCGCTGCGCCGTCACCCGCGCGGCCACGCGGTTTTCGTTGCCGGCGGCTTCGGTGAAGCGGATATTCTCCGGCCGCACCGCGACCCGCACCGGCGTGCCCGGCGTGACGGAGGCAGGCATCCAGGCGCGCAGCAGGGTGCCGTCCGCCGTCTGGACCGTGCCGAATTCGCCGTCGCGCGCGGTGGCGCGGCCGGGGATGAAGTTCGAGGCCCCGGTGAAGGCGGCCACGAACAGGTCGGCCGGCCGGTTATAGACTTCCTCAGGCGGGGCGAGTTGCAGTAGCTTGCCGTCGCGCATCACTCCGATGCGATCGCCCAGCACCACCGCCTCGGTCTGGTCATGGGTGACATACAGCGCGGTCAGCCCGGCCGTCTTGATGATCCGCCGGAGGTCGTCACGCAGCCGCAACCGCAACTGGGCGTCCAGGTTGGACAGCGGCTCGTCCAGCAGCAGCAGCCGCGGCGCATAGACCATGCTGCGCGCCAGCGCCACGCGCTGCATCTGCCCGCCGGAAAGCTGAGTCACCGGCCGGTCGGCATAGCCGGACAGGTCCACCAGCTCCAAAGCCTCGGCGATCTTCGCTTCCGCCTGCGCGCGCGACAATCCGCGATTCTGCAGCGGATAAGCCACGTTTTGCCGAACCGTCATATGCGGCCAGACCGCGTAGGACTGGAACACCATGCCGATATTGCGCAGCCGCGGCGGCATCAGCACGCCGCGCGCCGGCGCCGAGATGATCGCATCGCCCAGCCCGATCTCGCCATCGGTCGGGTGCTCCAGCCCGGCGACGCAGCGCAGTGTCGTGGTCTTGCCGCAGCCCGAAGGCCCCAGCAAAACCACGATCTCGCCGGCAGCAATGGTAAAGCTGACGTCATCGACCGCCGGCTTGCCAGTCGGAAAAACCTTGCGCAGGTTGGAGACGCGCAGTTCGGCGGACATCAGCGATTGTTCCCGTCAAGCAGTTACTGGCGATAGCCGAAGGTCTTGTTCCACTCGGGGATCCAGGTGGTGCGCAGGCTCTCGAACTCCTCGAATTTCGGCACCCACAGCTTGGCCACCTTGGGATCGAAGCCCGGCGGATTGTACGGCGGGGTCTTCAGCGAGGTAAGGTTGCCGTGGTCCTTGATCGAGTGGATCTGACCCTCGTCGGACATGCTCCAGTCCAGGAACAGTTTCGCTGCATTCGGGCTTTTCGCGGTCTTCGGAATCCCCGTGGCATAGGGCACGATCGGGATACCTTCGGGCGGAAAGAAGGTCTGCACCGGGGCGCCGTCGCGCTGCTTGGTGTAGATCACGTTGTAGACCAGCGGTGCGATCTCGACCTCGCCGCGCACCATCGCGTCCGACAGCGGCGCGCCGGAGGGATACAGCGCCGGCTTGGTCGCGGCCTGGCGGGCCCAGTAATCCTCGCTCAGCACCTGGCGCTCGAACATCACCCGGGTCCAGGTGGTGCCGCCGGAGGGCGCGATCACCTGGGCGATGGTGCCGGGCTTGTAGAGATCGCCGCGGGTCAGATCCATCCAGGTCTTCGGCGGGTTCTTCACCAGTTCGGAGTTGTAGGCGATGCACCAGCCCGGGGTGATGCGCGGCCACAACTTCTTGGACACCAGCGCGCCGGGCAGGTAGTCGTCAGCGTTCGGCGGCGCGTAATCGGCGAACAGGTCCTCGACCGCCAACATCAGTCCGCGATCGGAATGGTCGATCACGTCGGCGGTCAGCTTGCCAGCCGCAGCCTCGGTCTTGACCCGCGTGATCAGCTGCCCGCCCGGTGCGCGCACCATCTCCACCCGGATAAACGGGTAGCGCTTGTTGAACAGGTTGATGGTCTCCTGCTCCACTTCGGCGAAAGCGGCGGTGTAATAAGTGAAGCGGCCTTCCTTGCGTGCCGCTTCCACCAGGCTGGCCGGCGGGTTGAACGGCCTCTGGGCGCGCGCCGGGCCATAAGACAGCATGGTCCCCAGGGCGCCAAGCCCGGCCATGCCCATCAAGCCGCGACGGTTGAGTTTCAGCTCCGACATGGCACGTCTCCCCTGCATTGTTGTGAAAAGCTCAGCCCGCGCGGCCAATGCTGCCGCTGGCGGCCCCGCGTGACAGCAAATGGATGACGCCGATCAGCCCGGCAAGGATCACCATCTGCACCAGGCTGAACGCGGCGGTCAGGCCGACATTTCCGCCTTCGTAATAATCCAGCAGCTTCACCGCCATCACCACCGTGCTGCTCGAATACAGGAACAGCGACGAGCCCAGCTCGCGGATCGCCAGGATGAACAACAGCGTCATCGCCGCAACCACCCCCGGCCGGGCCAGCGGCAGCACGATGCTGCGGATCGTGGACAAAGTACCGCGCCCGCACAGCCAGGACGCCTCTTCCAGTTCGCGGTGGATCTGCATCAGCGAGCTGGACAGCGCCTTGACTGTATCCGGCATGAAGCGCGCCACGAACGCCAGTGCGAGGATCCAGATCGAGCCATAGAAGCCGAATGGAATGCCGATCCAGGCCCAGAGATAGGCGACACCAATCACCAGCCCGGGGATCGCCACCGGGATGGTCGCGATGATGTCGATCCAGCGCTTGGCCGGCGCATTGGTGCGCGTCACGGTATAGCCGATGGCAAAGGCCAGCACGCCGCCGATCAGCGCGGTGACGACACCAACCTTCATCGTGTTGATGATCGAGGTCATGGTCGCGGGATTTTCGAACAGCCGCTGGAAGTGCAGCATCCCATACTGTTTGCCGTCGAACAGGCTCGATATGTCGCGGATGAACAGGAAGCGGCGGAATGCCGCCACGATCAGCGCCAGCGTCGGCAGCACCACCACGACCAGCAGATAGACGATCGCCAGCCCCAGCGTCAGGAGGCGCCACGGCCCCAGGTTCAGCGCGCGCGGGCGGAATGCCTTGCCAGCGACCGTGATGTAGCTGCGCCCCGACAGCACCTTCTGCTGCAACACCACCAGGATCGCGGTCGCGATCATCAGGATCAGCGCCACAGCCGCGGCCTTGCTGTACTCGGGCGGCGTCCAGGCGGTGAGCTGGAAGATATATGTCGTCAACACCGGGATATTCGCGGGCGCGCCGAGCACCGCGGGAATGCCATAGATGCCCAGCATCACCACGAAGGACAGCAACATGCCCGAGACGATCGCCGGCGCGATCAGCGGAAAGGTGATGGTGAAGATGGTGCGAAACGGCGTGGCGCCGGAAATCTCGGCCGCTTCTTCCAGCGAGGGGTCCATGTTGCGCAGCGCCGAGGCGGTGAACATGTAGACATACGGCGCATAGTACATGCCGAAGACGAAGATGATGCCGGACATCGAATACAGGTTGATCCGCCAATCCAGCCCGAACTTGGCCAGGAAAGTGTTGATCAGCCCGGTCTTCGGCGAGCCCAGCAACGCCCAGGCGACGCCGGCCACCAGCGGCGGCACGAACAGCGGCAGCATCCCGGCCGTGGCGATCAGCCCCTTCCACGGCGTGTTGGTGCGCACCACGATCCAGGCGAAAAACAGCCCGATCACCACCGCCACCGCCGTCCCGCCGGCACAGGCGACCAGCGTGTTGCCCAGCGCGAAATGCACGTTCTCGTTGGCCAGCACCTCGATAAAGCTGGAAATCGAGATCGCTTCGAGGTGATAGCCGTCGACCACCGGATTAAGATTGGTCAGCGCCCCCACGAGCAACATG
Source organism: Asaia bogorensis (assembly GCA_945869965.1). GTDB lineage: Bacteria > Pseudomonadota > Alphaproteobacteria > Acetobacterales > Acetobacteraceae > CAMDGX01. The sequence goes on along the minus strand of CAMBRC010000001.1, from coordinate 69,726 downwards.
GACGTGGGGTACAACACCAGGAAGGTCAGGATCAGCAGCAGCGCGCCGGACCAGGCATTGGCCGCAAGCTTCGCCGGCTGGAACGCCACGCGCGGAGATGGAGGTGTCACGCGGAATCCATCGCTCCCTGTGGCCGCGGTGATGCGCCGACCCTCTGACGCGCCGTATAGGGCAAAGGTCACAAAAAGTGCAATCAGCTTTAGCGGGCCAAGGCAATCGAGCAAGCAAGCCTCCGGCGGCAAAGGGCCGGGGGCCCTTTGATCCCATTCTATAAGATGAGCGGTAGACCGGCTTCGGGTGATCTCGGCTGGTGCCGCAGGCAGATGAATGGGTTCAAAGGGCCCCCGGCCCTTTGCCGCCGGAGGCTCGCTTGCCTTGGCTACCCTTCGCCCCGGATCACCCGCGCGACCACCGGCCAATACAGCTTGCCCCAGCCCGCCTCGGCCGCCGCATTGAGATAAAACCGCGCCACCTCCGCCCCCTTCGGCGTCAGCCCCGCCTGTTCCGCGAGGTCCAGCGCGTATGACAGGTCCTTCAGCGCATACTCGGTCGAAAATGCCCGCTCCGGGAAGGCATCCGGCAGCACCGCCTTCATGCCGTGGTTGCGCAGCGCGAAACTATCGGCCGAGCCCTTGGTCAGCGTGTTGAACAGTAGCGCGCCATCCACCCCCGCCGCCGTGCCGATCGCCAAGGCCTCGCACAGCGCCGCCACGGTCTGGAACAGCACCATGTTGTTCATCAGCTTGACCACCTGGCCGCTGCCGACCGGCCCGCACTGCGTCACCTCGTCGGCGCAGCAATCCAGCATCGGCCGGATGCGCGCCATCGTCGCATCGTCGCTGCCGACCATGATGCTGAGCGTGCCGGCCTCGGCCGCCTGCCGCGTGCGCGCAATCGGCGCATCGGCGTAGGCCACGCCGAGGGCGGCAAACTCCCCGGCCAGTGCCCGCGTCAGCGCCACCGGCGAAGTCCCGTGATCCACCACCACCTGCCCGGCGCGCGCATGCGCCAGCAGCCCGGACGAGCCCCGGCACACCGCCTCCAGCTGCGGCCCGCCCGGCAGCACCAGCATGACGATGTCCGCCGCCCGCATCACCGCCGCCGCACTCCCGGCCGCCGTCACCCCATGCGCCGACAGCCGGGCCAACGGCTCCGGCGACATGTCATAGGCGACGACCGCCCGCCCGCTGTGCTGCGCCACGCGGCGGCACATCGGTTCGCCCATCACGCCCAGCCCGACGAAGCCGATGGTCTCGGCCATGACTCAGCCCCCCGCTTGCTTATCCACCGGTGAAAGTCGGCCTGCGCTTCTCGACAAATGCGTTGGCAGCCTCGCGATGATCGGCCGTGGTGTGCACCAGCGCCTGGAACGCCGCGGCCATCTCCAACAGCGTGTCTAGCCGGATCTGCTGCCCCTCGCGGATCAGCCGCTTGGTCATCCGCACCGACTGGGTCGGGTTCGCCGCAATCCGCTTCGCCAGCTTGCGCGCGGTATCCAGCAACTCGCCATCCGGCACCACTTGGGACACCAGCCCCATCGCCAGCGCCTGCTGCGCATCATAGGTGTCGCCGGTCAGCGCCATCTCATAGGCGCGCGAAAGCCCGATCGCCCGCGGCAACAGCCACGATCCGCCATCGCCCGCCACCAGGCCCAGCTTGACGAAGCTCTCGGCAAACCGCGCACTCTCGCCGGCAATGCGGATGTCACACATCGTGGTCAGGTCGCAGCCCGCCCCCATCGCCGGCCCGTTCACCGCCGCAATAATCGGCACATCCAGCTTCTCCAGCGCCAGCGGAATGCGCTGGATCCCTTTCCGGTAATACCCCCGCGTCCCAATCGGATTGGTCCGCCGATCCTCGGCCGCCTCGGCCATGCGCTTCACGTTGCCGCCCGACGAAAACGCGCTGCCGGCGCCGGTCAGAATCGCCACCCGCACCGACATGTCGTTCTGCATCCGCTCGCAGATGTCGCAGAACAGGTCGATCAAATCCTGATCGGTCAGCGGATTGCGCGCCTCGGGCTGGTTGAGCGTCAACAGCACGATGCCGTTTTCGTCTTGTTCGTAGAGGATCTTGTCGGTCATGAACGTGTTCCAGAAACAAAAGGAAGAGTCTTTTTTTTGTGAACAAAAAGAAGCAAAAAAACTTCATCCATGAAGCAAGTGGATAAAAGTTTTTTGGTTCTTTTTTTCAAAAAAGAACGTGCTTTCTATCGAAGTCCAAGCCCCCGCGCGATCATCCCGCGCATGATCTCCCGCGTCCCGCCCCTCAGCGAGAACGACGGCGCATGCAGCGAGATCAACGACAGGGTGGCGGCAAATGCGTCATCACTCTCCAGGCTCGGCTCGCAATCCACCAGCAGCCGCGCGATCTCAGGTATCTCCTGCTCCAGCGAATTGCCCAGCTCCTTGACCAAAGCCGCCTGCAACGCCGGATTCTCCCCGGCCTGCAGCATCCCCGCCACCGACCGCGACATCCGCCGCAGCGTATGGATATGCGCCGCCAGCCGCCCGATCGCGATCGCCGCCCGCTCGGACGGCTCAGGCCCGATCACCCGCAACATCTCGGTCAAGACCGGATAGGACGACAAGAACCGCTCCGGCCCGCTGCGCTCATAAGCCAACTCGCTGGTCACCTGGTTCCAGCCATCGCCCAGCTTGCCCAGCAACGCGCCCTCGGGAAGGAACGCATCGGTAAACACCACCTCGTTGAAATGGTGCTCCCCGGTCAGCGCCCGCACCGGCCGGATGCTGATCCCCTGCGTCGCCTTCAGATCAACCAGGAACTGGCTGGTCCCCTCATGCCGCTGCCCCTCGCCGGTGCGGCAGAACAGGATCATGTAGTCCGCTTGGTGCGCGCCCGAGGTCCACAGCTTGGTCCCGTTGACCACGAACCCGCCCTGCACCGGCTCCGCCCGCGTCCGCGCCGCCGACAGATCGGACCCGCTATCCGGCTCGCTCATGCCGATACAGAACATCGCCTCCCCGCGCGCGATCTTCGGCAACACCGTCTGCCGCTGCTCCTCCGTCCCCACCCGCAGGATCAACGGCCCGGACTGCCGATCGGCAATCCAGTGATGCGACACCGGAGCGCCCGCCGCCAGCATCTCCTCGAGCACCACGTACCGCTCCAGCGCACTGCGCTCATGCCCGCCATACTCCTTCGGCCAGGTCATCGCGATCCAACCCTTCGCCCCCACCTTGCGGCTGAAGTCGGGATCATGCCCCTGCCAGCTCTCGGCCCGCTGCGCCGGCGTCCGATCCGCCAGCGCCTCGCTCAGGAACGCCCTGACCTCCAGCCGCAAATCCTCCGCCTCGGGACAGGGCGGCGGCGGCGCAAACGGCAGATCAACCATCAATACGTTCCCCGTCTCAAGCCGAAGTGATCTCAGCCCACAACCGGTCAGCCCCGGCCGCGGCGAGATGCCGTCCCAGCAACAAGCCCCACTCGGCCTCATTGCCAAACTCATTGCGCCAAGACATCAGCCGCTTGGTCAGATAATGCAGCCCATGCTCATAAGTAAACCCGATCGCCCCATGCACCTGGTGCGCCAACCCCGCACACAACCCCGCCGCCTCCCCCGTCCGAATCTTCGCCACCGCAATCGGCAACACCCGCAACCCGTCCCCCACCGCTTCCGCGCCCCCCAACGCCGCCGCCCCCGCCGCTGCCTGATGCGCGCCCAGGATCGCCAGATTGTGCTGGATCGCCTGAAACTTCCCAATCGGCTTGCCGAACTGCGTCCGCTCCAACGCATACCGCGTCGACATATCCAACAGCCCCGCCATGGCGCCGGCCATCTGCAAGCTCCGCATCGCCGCCCCCAGCGCCCGCAGCGCCGCCGCATCCACCCCCGAAGCCGCCGGCGCCACCGCCTCCACCACGGCATCAAACACCAGGGTATCCCGCGGCTCGCGCGCCAAATTCACCCCCTGCGTCACCGCAAACCCCGAAGCCGGCACCAGCGCCACCATCGGCACCCCCTGATGCACCGCCAGCACCGCCACGCTCCCAGCATCCCGCCCAAACGGCACCCGCGTCGCCCGCCCCGACAAATGCCAGCCATCGCCACGCCGCGCCAACGCCAAAGCCTCGCCGCGCACGACCGGCGCCACACTCATCACCCCATCCGGAATCGTCAGCCCCGCCCCCGCCAGCAACCACCCCGCCGCCATCGTCTCCGCCAGCGGCAACGGCAACGCATGCTTCCCCGCCACCCGCAAAATCGTCAGCGCCTCGGCCACCGCCATGCCAAACCCGCCAGCCTCCTCCGGCACCAACGCCCGCGGCAGCCCCGCCTCCTCCACCGCCCGCCAGGCCTCGGCCGCAAACACCCCCTGCTCCGCCGCCGCCAGCAGCCGCGACGAAACATGATCTCCAAACAACCGCTCGGCCGTGGCCTCAATCAAGCTCTCGCTCATCGCCTCACATCACCCCAAAAAACGCGTCCGGCCGGGCGTTCCCACCCAGCCGGACCATACCCCCGCAACCCCGCCGGCGAAAACCCTACGCCAACCGCCCAATCGCAGCCATCACCGCGTCAGTTTTCTCCAGCACCACCTGGTGCCCCGCATCCGGCACGCTGACCAGCTCCGCCCCCTTGATCAGCCCCTTGAACGCCTGCGCATACGGCGCCGGGAAAATCCGATCCGAGTCCCCCCAAACCAGCACCGTCTTCGCCGTAATCCGGTGGATCCGCTCCTTCAGCCCGCGCTCCGGAATCGGGAACAGGAACTTCCCCGCCATCCCCAGCTGCCGCGAATTGTTGACCAGAAACGGGATCAAAAACGCCGGGTCATTCATATTCCCCCCGGTCGCCATCATCTTCGCCCCCGCCTCGGCATCATGGAACATATACGCCGGGAACTCGCGCGGCAGCAGCGTGAAGATATCCGGCACGGGATAGTCATCCAGCCACAACCCCGCCGCCGCAATGAGGCACAGCTTCGTCACCTCCTTCGGCCGCAGCGCCGCCATCTCGGCCGCGATCATCCCGCCCAGCGAATGCCCCACCACGATCGGACGATCCAGCCCCAACGCGTCCAAAACGTCGAAGCTATGCAGCGTCACATCCAGCATGTCGCGCACATTGTCGCTGTCGCCGCTATCACCAAACCCCGGCAATTGCGGCGCAAACACCCGATACTTGCTCGCCAACGCCAACAGGAACGGGTTCTCCGCCGTCACCCCGCCGGCCGAATGCAGGAACAGCAAATCCGGCCCGCTACCCCCCGTCAGGACATTGATCTCAGCGGCGCGGGTCTCGATCTTCCGTGTGGTGATCATTTCGCAGGCACCATCTCGGGCCGCCCGACCGGCGCCGGCGTCGCCCGCCGCGCCAACGGCTTGCACCAGAACCGCCCGTCGCTATCGAACTCCGGCCACATATCCTGCAAATGCGGCATCACCTTCTCCGCGAACAGCTTCGTCGAATACTTGCACAAATCCTTCGGCATATTCCCCACATGCAGCAACAGGAAGATGTTTCCCACATGCAGCCCCTTGATCAGCTCTTCAAAGCGCTGCCGTACCGTCTCCGGCGAGCCTGCGATGATATACCCGCCATCGACCAAGTCCTTCCAGGTCAAGGTCGGATAGTTCGGCCGCATATACTGGTTCAGGTTCCCCGACTGGATCGTCTTGATCGTCCGGTACCCCGGCGCATCGGCAAACCCCGGATACACATGCAGGCAGCGATTGTAGAAATAGAACGCATGCTCCGAATACAGCCGTTCCGCCTCCTCGTCCGTCTCCGCCACAAACACCGTCTGCGCAAACCCCGCCCGATACGGCGACATGTCCGCGCCCCTCTCCGCCACCCGCGCCCAATACCCGTCCATCAACGCCTTGGCCCGCAGATACCCCGAAAAACTCAGGTAAGAATACGAATACGTATTGTCGATGCAGAAATCATACGTCTCCAGCGACCCGCCCCCAGGAATGTGAATCGGCGGATGCGGCGTCTGCAAAACATTCGGCCAGATATTCACATGCCGCAGCTTGGTATACCGCCCGTTGAACGCAAACGGCTTCTTCTCCGTCCACGCCCGAATAATCAACTCATGCGCCTCGGCATACTTCTCCCGCGTCAGCGCCGGAATGGTCCCATAGCAGAAATTCGTGTCCATCGACGTCCCCACCGGGAACCCCGCCACAAACCGCCCGCCAGTCATGATGTCCAGCATGGCAAACTCCTCCGCCACCCGGATCGGCGGATTGTACAGCGCAATCGAATTGCCCAGCACCACCACCGCCGCCTGACTCGTCCGCCGCGCCAACGCCGCCGCCATGATATTGGGCGACGGCATCAACCCATACCCATTCTGGTGATGCTCGTTGATCCCAACCCCGTCATAGCCAAGCTGGTCCGCATACTCCAACAAATCGAGATAGTCGTTATAGACCTGATGGCACTTCTCGGGATCAAACAAATCCTGGTCGATATCCACCCAAACTGAACGATTATTCTCGCGGAAATCGTCCGGCAAATACGGCCACGGCATCAGGTTGAACCACGTGAACTTCATCGCCCGCTCCCTCCAAGGATGTGGCGCCCCGCGCCATTGTTGACAACAGCGTGCGCCAATCCGGGGGGGCTCGTCCAGATGGCAAGGAAGGGTCTTCTTTTTGTGAACAAAAAGAAGCAAAAAAACTTCATTCATAAGAATACCCCCTCTCCCCTTGGGGGAGAGGGCCGGGGCGAGGGGTCGTCACAAAAACCGCACCACACCAGATGGCCCCCAAGCCAACGAATAAAGTTTTTTTGCTTCTTTTGTTCACAAAAAGAAGACTCACCTTCCTTCACCCTTTTTCCCCCGCTACCCTCCCCCCCAACGAAGAAGGAGACGCCCCATGGCTGCCCCAGGACCGCTTTCCGGCTTGCGCGTTGTCGAGTTCGCCGGCATCGGCCCCGGCCCCTTCGCCGCCATGCTGCTCGCCGACATGGGCGCGGACGTCGTGCGCATCGACCGCCCGGGCACCGCCCACCGCCCCACGGATGTCACCCTGCGCGGCCGCCGCCTGGTCCAGCTCGACCTCAAGAAGCCCGAGGACATCCAGTCCGCCCTGACGCTGCTCGACCGCGCGGAGGTCCTGATCGAAGGCTTCCGCCCAGGCGTCATGGAGCGCCTCGGCCTCGGCCCAGACACCGTCCTCGCCCGCAACCCGAAACTGGTCTACGGCCGCATGACCGGCTGGGGCCAGGAAGGCCCGCTCGCCCAGGTCGCCGGCCACGACATCACATACATCGCCGTCGCCGGCGCGCTCGGCGCCATCGGGGCGGCCGACAAGCCGATGCCCCCGCTCAACCTGGTCGGCGATTTCGGCGGCGGCGCTCTCTATCTTTGCATGGGCGTCCTGGCCGCCGTCCTCGAAGCCCGCCGCAGCGGCCGCGGCCAAGTCGTCGACACCGCCATGTCCGATTGCGTCGCCAGCCTGACCACCGCCTTCCACGGCATGATGGCCTCGGGCGCCTGGAAGCCCCAGCGCGAGTCCAACATGCTCGACGGCGGCGCCCATTTTTACGGCACCTACGAATGCGCCGACGGCCGCTTCATCGCCATCGGCGCCATCGAACCGCAATTCTACGCCCTGCTGCGTAAACTCGCTGTCCTGGACGACCCCGAGTTCGACAACCAACGCGACCCCAAGGCCTGGCCCAGCCTGCGAGCCAAACTCGCCGCCGTCATCAAAACCAAGCCCGAAGCCGAATGGACCGCCCTGATGGCCAGCACCGATGCCGTCGTCGCCCCGGTCCTGTCCCTCGCCGAAGCGCCGTCCCACCCCCACAACATCGCCCGCGGCACCTTCGTCCAGGTCAACGGCGTCACCGCCCCCGGCCCCGCCCCTCGCTTCTTTGGCACCCCGTCGGCGGTGCGGGCAAACGACCGCACCAGCCCGGAAGCGGTCGCCGCGGCGTGGGGTGGATAGAGCCAAGCAAGCAGTTCTTTTTTGAAAAAAAGAACCAAAAAACCTTTAGTCCTGAGCGAAGCGAAGGATCGACGCTTCTTGCTTCTCTCCCCTCGCGCTTGGGCGGGGGGAGTCGGAGGGGGGCTCTTCTCACCCCCCGCCCTCCGCCCCATTTCCCCTAACGGATAAAGTTTTTTTGCTTCTTTTTGTTCACAAAAAGAAGACTTCCTTCCTCCCCCCCTTGCACCGCCCCTTCACCCGCTATATAGAACATATCATGAACAATACGGGCCAACATAGCCAACAGGCGGCGACCGACCTAGCAAGGCGCCTTGACGGCATATTCGTGTCCATCGCCCTGGTCGTCGCCGCCCAGTTCCGCCTCCTCGGCCCCTGGACCGCCCCGATCTGGGCGAGGTTCAACCGCGCCAACCGCCGCCTCCAGGCCCTGCTGGCCCATCTCGCCGCCGGCCGCCTGCCGCGCCCGCATGTGCCGCGCCCGCGCCATCCGTACACACGGGACCCCATGACCGCCGCCCCGCTGCCGCCGTTGCCGCGCGCCCAGGCTTGGCTCGTCCGCATGATCGGCTACCACGCCGCCGGCTATGGCGCGCAGCTCCAGACCCTGCTGCATGACCCCGCCACCCTTGCAGTGCTCGCGGCCGCCCCCAGCGCCGGCCGCACCCTGCGCCCGTTCTGCCGCCTGCTCGGCGTCACCCTGCCGGCCGTGCTGCAACTGCCGCCGCGCGCTCCCCGCCAGCCCCGCTCCCGCCCGGCCCAGCCGCGTCCGAAACCGCCGGTCATTCCCCCTTGGGGCCTGGCACCCCCCGAGCCCGAACCACCTCCGCGCCCCTTCGGTACCGACACGGCGGGCTTCGAATTCGACTTCAAACCGGCCTAACCGCGCCGGGAGAAGTGTGACAATATTATTCCGTAATCAAAACAAAAACCCAAAAAAACAGGGCGCGACACCTCCCGGCATCGCGCCCCGCCTAAAGTCAGCCCTCGTTGCCGAACACAATCGTGCCCGAAGCCGCGAACATCCCGCCCACGCCATGGCAAACGCTGGTCTTAGCGCCTTTCACCTGCGCCGCCGCCGTCCCGCGCATCTGCCGAACACTCTCCTGCAACGCGAACATCCCGTACATCCCGGTATGGGTGTACGACAGTCCGCCGCCATTGGTGTTCATCGGCAGCTTGCCGCCCGGCGCCGTATTGCGGTCCCAGACGAACTGCGCCGCCTCGCCCGGCTTGCAGAACCCAAGGTCCTCCAGCCCGTACAGCGGCAGATGGGCAAACGCGTCATAGATCATCAGGTGATCGACTTCGGAATGCTTGATCCCCGCCGCGTTCATCGCCGTCGGCCCCGCCACCTTGAACGCCGCCGACGAAGTGAAGTCCTTCATCTGCGAAATCAACGGCGTCTCGACGGATTCCCCGGTGCCCAGGATATAAACCGGCTTGGTCGGAAAATCCTTCGCCCGATCCGCGGACGTGAGAATAAGCGCCCCACCCCCATCGGTCACCAGACAGCACATCAGCAACCGGAACGGATAAGCAATCATCCGGCTGCCAAGAACGCCCTCCACCGTCGTCAGATCCCGCATGCTCGCCCGCGGATTCTGCGCCGACCACTCGCGCTGGATCACCGCCACCATCGCCAGATGCTCTTCGGTCAACCCGTAGGTCTTCAGATACCGCAACACCGGAATGGTAAACATCGACGGCGGCCCGGCCGGCCCATACGGCGCTTCGAACTGCCCGCCAAGCGAAGCCGGATTCGGCGCCGGCCGGTTCAGCCCGATGCGCGAATTGCCGGACTCGCCATGGGTAATCAACACGGTCTTGCAAAGCCCGGCGCTGATCGCCGCTGCCGCGTGCCGGACATGGATCATGAACGAACACCCGCCCACGCCGGTCCCGTCCACATATTTCGGCACGATGCCGAGATAATGCGCTACGTTGGTGGGCGACTCGCCGGCACAGGCGATGCCATCGATGTCGCTGACCTTCAGGCCGGCATCCCTAATCGCATTCAGCGCGCAATCGGCGTGCAGCTGTATATTGGACATGCCCGGAATCTTGCCCAGACCGGTGGTTTCGGCCGCGCCGACAACCGCGATTTCGCGAGGTTTCAACATGGCCTTACCCCTTCGCCGGACGGAACAACGGAAGCGAGATCTCGTCGTCGATCTTCTCGAACACCACCTCCACCGGCATATCAAGCACCAGGGCTTCCGGCGTCTGATCGCATTCAACGATGTTGGTCATCATCCGCACGCCCTCGTCTAGTTCCACCACGCAGATGGCATACGGCGCGGTAAAGCCCGGCGGCGGCCGATGGTTGATAATGTAGCTGTACAGACGCCCTTTGCCGGACGCCTTGACCACACTGATATCGGTGCTGCCGGTCCCCGGCACGAACGGCCGCGGCGGGAAGTAGCACTTGCCGGTGGCGTTGTCCTTCTGGAGCAGCAATTCGCCGCGGGTGCAGCCCTCCCAGAAATGCTTGGTCTCCGGCGTCGGCTGCGGCCGTGGCCGCTTGGGGGCATCGGACATTGTCGGTGGTTCCTCCTTTGAAAATCAGGCTTGGCGATACTGGTCACGCAACGCCGCCTTGTACAGCTTGCCGGTCGGCAGCCGCGGCAAGGCGTCGGTGAAGTCGATCGATTTCGGCACCATGTAGCGGGCGACCCGCTGCTTCAGATACGCGGTGAGCTCCTCGGCCAACGCCAGATCACCCTCCACCCCATCCGCCGCCTCGACCACCGCCTTCACCTCTTCGCCGAGATCGGCATTGGGAACGCCGATGACCGCGACATCATGCACTTTGGGATGGCCGATCAGAACATCCTCGATCTGCTGCGGATAGATGTTCACCCCGCCCGAGATGATCATGAACGCCTTCCGGTCGGTCAGGTACAGATACCCCTCGCCGTCGAGATGCCCGATATCGCCGAGCGTCGTCCAAGTCAGATGCGCCGGGTGCCGCGCCTGCTCGGTCTTGCCGGCGTCGTTGTGATAGGCAAACGGCATCGCGTCGCGTTCGAAATACACCAGCCCATCTTCGCCAACCGGCAGTTCGGCGCCCTCGTCATCGCAGATATGGATCACCCCAAGCTTCGACCGTCCGACCGAGCCGGGATGGGCGAGCCATTCCGCTGAGTCCAGCGCGGTGCGGCCATTGCCCTCGGTGGCGCCATAGTACTCGTAGATGATTGGCCCCCACCATTCGATCATCCGGCGCTTCACGTCGACCGGACAGGGCGCCGCGGCATGGATCGCGACCTCATGGTTCGACAGGTCGAAGCCACGGCACTCCGCCTCCGGCAGCTTGAGCATGCGCACGAACATCGTTGGCACCCATTGCGAATGGGTCACCCGATGCCGTTCGATCAGCCGCAGTGCTTCCAGCGGATCGAATCGGCTCATCATCACCACGGTGCCGCCGAAGCGCTGCACGCCGACGGTGAAGCCGAGCGGGGCCGCGTGATAAAGCGGTGCCGGCGAGAGATAGACCATGTCGCGGCGGTAGCCATATTCATGGAACATATCCAGCATGCGAAACGCCTCGCCGACGCGGGCCGGCGGGGCGACGCGCTTGATCCCCTTCGGCCGGCCGGTGGTGCCGGAACTGTAGAGCATGGTGTCACCCAACCATTCCTCGGCCAGCTTCGTCGTGGGCATGGCGGCGATGGCGGTTTCGTAGGATTCCCAACCCGGGACAGTGCCGCCGAGCATCAGCAGGCGGGTGCAATTCGGCACGCGGCCGACCAAAGCGGCGGCCACGTCGGCGCGCTCGATCGAGCTGACGAGAACTTTCGCGCCGCAATCATTGACGATGTATTCGGCCTCGTCGGCGGTCAGATAGCGATTGATCGCGGTGATATAGAGACCCGAGCGCAAGGCCGCCCAGACAACGCAGAAATAGGAAAGCTGGTTCTCCATGAACAAGGCGATGTGGTCGCCGTGGCTCAGCCCCTCGGCATGGAGGAGCTGCGCCAGGCGGTTCGATTGTTCATCGAGTTCGCGATAGGTCAGCACCTCGCCGGTCTCCGCCTTGATCGCGGCGGGTTTGTCCGGCGAGGTGCGCGCGTGTTCCCCGGGGTACATCGCCCCATCCATACCCGGATGGGATTCTGCCAGCAGCCCCGGGGAATTCGCCATGGTCAGTCGAGGTCCACGCCGTTCATGCCGGCGTTCTTCCGTGCCTTGGCCTGCAGGTCCATCATGGTCGCGCCCATCTGCGAGGGGTCGTCCATCGGGGTGGCGCCGGGTCCGCGATGCCAGCCCTCGGAAATCGCCAACAGGCCGCCACCGGCTTCGACGATACGGCCGGTGAAGTCCTTGGCTTCGGCGCTGGCCATCCACACGATCGCCGGTGAAACCAGCGCCGGGTTGCGGGCGGCCTTCTGCTCATCGGTCATGTCGCGCAGACCCTCGGTCATGCGGGTCAGGGCGACCGGGGCCACGGCGTTCACTGTCACGCCGTAGCGCTTCAGCTCACGGGCCGCGATCACCGTGAAGGCGGCGATGCCGGCCTTGGCGGCGCCGTAATTCGTTTGACCGGTGTTGCCATAGATGCCCGACACCGAGGAGGTGTTGATGATGCGGGCGTTCACCGAGCCGTTGATGTCCTTGGACTTGTTGCGCCAATAAGCGGCGGCGTGGCGGGCCGGGCCGAAGGTGCCCTTGAGGTGGACCGCGATCACCGCGTCCCATTCTTCTTCCATCATGTTGGCCAGCACGCGGTCGCGCAGGATGCCGGCGTTGTTGACCAGGATGTCCAGCGTGCCCCAGGTGTCGATCGCCTGGTCGATCATCCGCTTGGCGCCCATGAAATCGGCGACGTTCTCGGTGTTGACCACCGCCTCGCCGCCGGCCGCCTTGATCACGCGCACAACTTCCTGTGCCGGGGTCTCGTCCTTTCCGGTGCCGTCGGTGCCGCCGCCGAGGTCGTTGACCACCACGCGGGCACCGTACTTGGCCAGCATGATAGCGTGCTCGCGGCCAATGCCGCGGCCAGCGCCGGTCACAATGGCCACGCGGCCGTCCAGGAATGTCGCCATGATTTTCGTTTCCTCACCGTCTTAGGGATGCGCGCCCGGGTGCATCCCGGGGCATATAGCGCGCGGAGTTTGCTCCGCGTGCCGCGATGAGTCTAGGCTCCAACCAGACCGCCGGAACGCAGCGGGAACCAGGGTGGAGCGGCCATGAATTTCGATTTCTCCGAGGAGCAGCATCAGCTGCGCGATCAGGCTCGGCGCTTCCTGACCGAGCACTCCACCTCCAAGCGCATCCGCCAGGTGTTGGACGGGGTGGCGCCGTACGACCGCGCGATGTGGCAGGAGATTTCCGCCATGGGCTGGCTGGGGGCCGCGGTGCCGGAGGAGTATGGCGGGGCAGGGCTCGGGCATATCGGGCTGTGCGTGTTGGCCGAGGAGCTTGGCCGGTCGCTGGCGCCGGTGCCGTTCTCATCTTCGGTGTATCTGGCGACCGAGGCGCTGTTGATCGCCGGTAGCGAGGCGCAGAAGGAGGAATTGCTGCCGAAGCTGGTGGCGGGCGATCTGATCGGTACGCTGGCCTGGGCCGAGGGCAATGGCAATCCGAACCCCGCGCGGATCAAGGCGCGGGTGAGCGGCGGGCGGCTGTCCGGGGTGAAGTGGCCGGTGCCGGATGGCGGGGTGGCGGATTTTGTCCTTGTCCTGGCGCGCGACGATGGCGACCGGGTGGTTCTGGCGCTGGCGCGGATGGGGGCGGCGGGGGTTCACCCGGAGGCGCTGGAGACAGTGGACCCGACGCGGGAGCAGGCGAAGCTGACCTTCGAGAACGTGCCGGTGGAGGTTCTGCCGGGCGATGGCTGGGCGGCGCTGAACCAGGTTCTGGATCGGGCGGCGGTTTTGACAGCGTTCGAGCAGGTCGGGTTGGCGCAGATGTGCCTTGATACCGCCGTTGCCTTTGCCATGGAGCGGCATGCCTTCGGCCGGCCGATCGGCTCGTTCCAGGCGATCAAGCACAAGCTGGCGGATGTCTATGTGGCCACCGAGCTGGCGCGGTCGAATGCGTATTATGGTGCCTGGGCGATGACGGCGGGCGGCGGCGAATTGCCGCTGGCGGCGGCTTCGGCGCGGGTCAGTGCGACCGACGCGGCCTGGCTGGCGGCGAAGGAGAATATCCAGACCCATGGCGGTATCGGCTTTACCTGGGAAATGGACTGCCATCTTTACTATCGGCGCGCCAAGCTGCTCGGGCTGACATTGGGGTCTAATCCCTGGTGGAAAGACCGGGTGGTGGCGGCACTTGAGTCCCGTAACGCAGCTTAGAAAGAATGTTCTTTTTTGAAAAAAAGAACCAAAAAACTTCTATCCCCTTGCTAATGGATGAAGTTTTTTTGCTTCTTTTTGTTCACAAAAAGAAGACTTCCTTTCTTCTTCTCTCTTGAAGGAACAGATCATGGACTTCGAGGATACCGCCGAAGAGGCCGCGTTTCGCACCGAGGTGAAGACGTTCCTGGCCGGCAATGCCGAGCCGAAGAAGCGTGGCGCGCCGCCATCGCGCAGCCGCAATGTCGGGCCGGAGGAGTTGGCCCGGGCGAAGACGTTTCAGGCGGCCAAGGCGGGGGCGGGGCTGGTTGGGCTGACCTGGCCGAAGGCGTGGGGTGGGCGTGAGGCGCCGCCGATCTTTCAGGTGATCTACAACCAGGAAGAAGAATCCTATGCCATCCCGCGCGGGGTGTTTGAGATCGGGCTGGGCATGTGCATCCCGACCATGATGGCCTATGCCACGCAGGATCAGTTGAAGCGCCATGTGGGTCCGGCGCTGCGCGGCGAGGAGGTTTGGTGCCAGTTGTTCTCCGAGCCGTCGGGCGGGTCGGATGTGGCGGCGGTGCGGACGCGGGCGGAGAAGAACGGCGATACCTGGACGATCAACGGGCAGAAGATCTGGACATCAGGGGCGCAGTTTTCTGATTTTGGCATCATGGTGACGCGCAGCGATCCCACGGTGCCCAAGCATATGGGGCTGACGTTTTTCTTCCTCGACATGAAGTCGCCGGGGATTGAGATCCGGCCGATCAAGCAGGCCTCCGGGGCTTCGCATTTCAATGAGGTGTTCTTCACCGATGTGAAGATCCCCGACAGCCAGCGCCTGGGTGCGGTGGGGCAGGGGTGGCGGGTTTCGCTGACCACGCTGATGAACGAGCGGCTGGCGATCGGCGATACGCCGCGGCCGGATGTGGAGGATTTGTTGGATTTGTGCCGGCAGATCGACCTGGACGGCGAGCCGGCGCTGCAGAATGTGGCGGTGCGCGAGAAGATCGCCGATATGCATGTTCGCAGCCAGGGGCTGAAGTATACGCGATTCCGCACCATGACGGCGCTGTCGCGCGGGCAGACGCCGGGGCCGGAATCGTCGATCGGCAAGCTGGTCAATGCGGCGAAGTTGCAGGATATCGCCAGCTTCGGGATGGACCTGTTGGGGTCGGCCGGGGTGGTGATGGACAAGAAGCTGGCGCCGATGAATGCGCTGTTCCAGGAGGCGTTGCTGGGTGCGCCGGCTTCGCGGATTGCTGGCGGGACCGACGAGATTCTGCGGAATATCATCGCTGAGCGGGTGCTGGGGCTGCCGGGGGATATCCGGGTGGACAAGGAAATCCCGTTCAACCGGCTGCCGACCGGGAAGCGCTGATGGAACAGCGTTTGTTCGGGCGCACCGGGCTGAAGCTCGGTGCGCTCGGGTTTGGCTGTGGTGCTGTTGGTGCGCTGATGGTGCGGGGTTCTGCCGCCGACCAGGAGCGGGCGGCGGCGCGGGCGATCGATGTGGGGGTGAACTACTTCGATACGGCGCCGGATTATGGCAGCGGCGAGTCCGAGCGTGTGTTGGGGCGGGTGCTGCGGGCGTTGAAGGCCGATGTCGTGGTTGGGACCAAGGTGCGGTTGCGCGAGGCGGTGCCGGGGAAGATTGCAGCGGAGATCACGGCCTCGCTGGAGGCGAGTCTGCAGCGGTTGGGGCGGGACAGTGTGGATTTGTTCCAGTTGCATAACCCGATTGCAGCGGCGGGGTGGCCGGCGAACTTGACGGTCGAGACGGTGCTGGAGGAGGTGATTCCGGCGTTGGAGCGGCTGCAGGCGGACGGCAAGTTCCGCTACCTCGGCATTACCGCGATCGGCGATGCCGCCCCGATGCATGCGGTTGTGGCTTCGGGGCTGATTGATTCGGCGCAGGTGCCGCTGAACCTGTTGAACCCGAGTCCGGTTCGTGGGCTACCGAAGGGATTTCCCGCTTCTGATTATCGGCAATTGATGCTGCGGGCGCGGGAGAACGGGGTTGGCGTGATCGGCATCCGGGTGTTGGCGGCCGGTGCGTTGAGCGGGGTGGAGGCGCGGCATCCCGTGGCGATGCCGTCGGTTCCTCCTATTGGCTCCTCGGCGACCTATGCGGCGGACCTGGCCAATGCGCGGCGGTTCTTGCCGCTGGTGCAGGAGGGGTTTGCCGCGTCGCTGGTGGAGGCGGCGATGCGCTATGCGATCAGCAATGACTGCATGAGCACGGTGCTGGTTGGGTTCTCCGATCTCGATCATCTGGAGACTGCGATTGCGGCTTTTGAGAAAGGGCCGTTGTCGGCCGCGGCGATGGCGCGGGTGGGGCAGTTGCAGGCACGGATCTCGCAGGGGTAGGGAAGGGGAAGTCTTCTTTTTGTGAACAAAAAGAAGCAAAAAAACTTTATTCATTTGCCTTCGGCGTTGCCGTTACCCTGTCGTCGTCATCTCGGTCGGATGCCAGTGGATGAAGTTCTTTTGCTTCTTTTTGTTCACAAAAAGAAGGCTTCCTTACCACCGCCTGGCGTGATCCATCGCGTAGAGCTGGTTCTGTAGGTCCCGGGTTGCGCGGGCGGTGGCGTCGCCTTCGGTGACATCGGGGGTTGGGACCGGGGTGTGGGAGTCCTGGGGTGCGTATCCGATGGTTTGCCGCGTGGTTTCGATGTCCCAGCGCATGGTGGGGTTGTTGCTCATCAGGTTGAGCACGGCGAATGGGATTTTTTCGGCGAGGACGGCGCGTTCCATGGCCTGGCAGAGGTCGCGGTTGGAGAGCCACATTTGTTGGCCCCAGAGGCCCCAGCCCATGTGCGGGCCTGGGAGGTTGTCGTCTTTCTGGCAGTAGCCGATGCGGAAGCTGATGGAGGAGACGCCGCGGTGTTCGGCGAAGGCGCGGCCGATGCGTTCGCCGATCAGCTTGGAGACGCCGTAGGGGTTGACTGGGGCGGGTTCGTGCGAGGTGGTGAGCGGGAAGTCAGCGAAACGGTGGCCGGCCATGGTCCAGTTGGAACTGGCGAAAATCACGCGCTTCGCGCGATGGCGGGCGGCGGCTTCGTAGACGTTCTGGGTGAGGTCGATGTTGAGGCGCTGGACCGAGGCCCAGGAGGCGGAGGGGCTGGGGTCGCCGGCGAAGTGGATGATGGCGTCGGCGTTGGCGGCGTGTTTGGCCCAGGAGTCGTCGTAAATGGCGAGATCGGCCTCGGTGATGGCGGGGTTGCCGCCGGCGGTGCGGTCGAGCAGGCGGGTGGTCCAGCCGAGGCTGGTGAAATGGGCGTTGATCTTGGTGCCGAGGTTGCCGCGGGCGCCGGTGATCAGGATGGTTTTGGACATGAGTGGTTCCTGGGTTAGGGACAGGAAGAATCTTCTTTTTCTGAAGAAAAAGAAGCAAAAAGACTTTCATTCGTTAGAAAGAAAGCGTGGATCCTTCGTTTTGCTCAGGATTGAAGGTTTTTGGTTCTTTTTTTCAAAAAAGAACTGCTTCCTTTCTATGACTTGAGGTCGCTGAATTGGTTGATGCCGAGGGTGGCACGCCAGGATTCGGTTTCCTCGGCCTTGGCGGGTTCCAGCGGGATGCCGGTGGCGTCGGCGATGCGGGTGATGCCGTTGAAGCCGGCGACGACAGCGGCGGCGTCGATCATCGCGGCTTCGCCGAGGGCGGCGACGACGGCGGAGCGGGATTGGGCCAGGCTGTCGGCGTTGGCGAGGATGGCTTCGGCGAAGTTGGACAGGATGCCGGCGGCGGGGATGCCGCTGGTGGAGTCGCCGTTCATGGCTGCCTGGAGGTCATAGGAACCACCGGTCGTCTGGCCGCTCGCACGGAGCAGGCTGAGATGACTGGTGGTTCAATAGATACACTGGTTCAGGGCGGCGGTGCGGGCGGCGAGCATTTCGATCTGGGCGTGGGTGACGGCGCGGAATTCGCGGGTGAAGTCGCGCATCTCGGCCGAGCGGAGGTACATCGGTTCGAACAGGTCCCACCAGGCGATCATGGCTTCGGGGACCAGGCTGAGGGCGTGGTGGATGTGGCCGCGGCCGCGTTCGGGCGGGCCTGGGAGGGTGCGGTAGAGGTCGGGGGTGGGGGGTGTCCAGTCGTCGGGGAAGAGGACCGGCATCCAGGCGAGGCCGGGTTTTGTGCCTGGGGGCGTGGTTCGGGTGGGCAGGCCGGGCATGGGGAGCGGGAGGTCGAGCGGGTCCTGGCCGATGCCGCTTCGAAAGCTATCGATGGCGACGGTGATGGCGACGATGGCGACGAGTTCGACGTATTGGCCTTCGGTGAGGCCCGCTTGGTCCAGGTTGGGGCCGATCAGGCGGCGGTACCAGGTTTCGCCGAGGCGGCCGGAATCGGTGCGGATGCGGTGGATGGCTTCGAGCGCTGGGGCGGGGAGGGCGGAGATGGTGTCGTGGGTGCCGAGGATGGCGGCGGGGATGGCGGCTTGCTTGCGGGCGCGGCAGAGGGCGCAGCCGGCGGCGTGGCGGGTTTCGGCGACGATGGCGACGCGGTCGGTGCCGGACCACCAGACGCCGGGGTGGCCGAGCCAGGCCCAGGCGGTGGCCTGCGCGGCGAGGAGTTCGGGGCGGGTGGTCATGTGGCGTCGAGGATGGCGATGGCGCTGCGCAGGGCGTGGCCGAGTTTGTTGGCGGCGCGGCGGGCGCTGACGCTGTGCAGGTGGGCGGCGTCGCTGCCGGGGGTTGTGGTGGCGAGGTCGCGCAGGGGTTTGAGGGTGGCCCAGTCCGGGACGGGGAGGGCGGGGTCGTGGGTGAAGCGGTCGGCGGTGGCGTAGTCGACGGGGACCAGGGCGCGGGAGAGGGCGATCAGGGTGGCGTTGACCTTCGTGGCGTCACGGCTGCTGGCGGTTTCGGCGAGGCGTTGGGCCTTGTGGTGCAGGGTGTCGGCGGCGGCGCGCAGGGGGGCGAGGTCGAAGCGGTCGCCGAGGCTGGTGGCGAGGGTGGCGAGTTCTTCCTGAAGGGTGTGGGCTTGGGCGGCGAAGTCGAGCGGCAGGATCGGGTCGGTGAGGAGTTTGGTGACGACGTGGACGAAGACCTTGGTGTCGCGCACGAGGTTTGTCTCGTCGACCTTGTCGATCAGGTCTTCCGGGGTGTGCCACCACCAGCCTAGGGCGTTGCGCATTTTCAGTTTGGAGGGGGGCTGTTCGGAGAGGCCGCCGAACATCGAGGGGACGCCGAGGCCGGGGAGCGAGTCGTCGCTGGAGCGGTTCTTGCGCTTGCCGCTGTATTGGTGGCCGGTCTGTTCGGTGATGGCCTCGGCGGCGAGGGCGTGGAGCGGGGCCATGGCGGCGGCGTGGGCGAGTTCGGTGGCGCCGGTGCCGCCGGTGGAGTCGACGTTCACGTGGGCGGCGCAGAGGCGGTCGAACTCGTCCCAGTGGTTGTCGACATACCAGGTGGAGCCGGAGTAGCGGCCGTGGCTGTGGCCGGACCAGAAGCAGATGCGCAGGTTGCGTTTCCAGTCGGCGCGCTGGGTGGCGGCGAGGCGGGCTGTTTCGAGCATGGTGGCGTTGGCGCTGCCGTTGTCCATGACGCCGTAATACCAGGTGTCGTGGTGGCCGCTGAACAGGATGAAGGGGGTGTCGGCGGTGGTGGACGGGGCGGCGAGAGTGGCTTCGAGGATGGGGGTTTTGCGCCAGCTGGTGTCGACTTCGGCGTGCAGGGTGATGCGGGGGGGGTCGCCGGCGGCGAGGCGGTCGCGGATGGCGCTGCCGTCGGCGTTGGAGACGGTGCAGGCGACGGTGGAGGGGAGTTGGGCGACGGTGTTGGGGTCCGGGTTGCCCCAGACTGGGGAGATGCACATCTCGTGCAGGTGGTGGTGCGGGCTGATGTGGAGCTGGCCGACGGCGCCGCCGGCGCGGGCGAGGGCGGCGACGACGGGGGTGGCGATCCCCTCGGCGAGGACGATCTTGCCGCGGACGTCCTTGCCCGAGAAGTCGGCGGCGGTGCCGTCGCCGACATAGATGAGGTCGGCGGTGAGGCCGGCGGCGGGGGAGGATCGGCCCATGGAATGGGTGATGGCGGTGAGCGTGGTGCCGTCTGCTTCGACCCGGGCGCGGCCGGGGAGGCTGATATAGGCGTCGTGCAGGATGACCTTGGTGGTGTAGCCGTATTCGTCGAGGCGGGCCTGGACGTAGCGCAGGCTTTCGGCTTCGTCGGGGGTGCCGGAGAGTTTGATCCAGCGGGCGAAGGCGCGGCAGTGGTCCATCAGCAGGGGGCCAGAGGTTTGCGCGGCGAGGGCGGAGAGGGGCAGGTCGGTCATCGCGGTGGCTCCTTAGGCTGCGGCCGAGGGAGCGTAATGCCGGCGGGGGCGGGCGGCTAGGGGTGGCGGGCGGCGGGCGCGCGGCATAGGCTTTGCCGATTGTTGCAGCACGGAGCCGATGATGAGCGAACCTGTTTCCAACCAGCCGATGCTGGACGCCGATGAGATCCTGGCCGGTATCCGCGAGTGGGTGGAGATCGAGAGCCCGACCACCGATGCCGCGGCGGTGAACCGGATGGTTGACAAGGTGCAGGCCGACTATGCGGCGATCGGGGCGCGGCTGGAGCGGATTGCCGGGCGGGACGGGTTTGGCGACCATCTGCTGGTGACCTCGCCGTGGGGCGGGGAGGGGCCGGGGATCCTGGTGCTGAGCCATCTCGACACCGTGCATGACATGGGGACGCTGGCGACGAAGCTGCCGTTTCGGGTGGAGGGGGATGTCGCCTATGGGCCTGGCATCTATGACATGAAGGGGGGCGCGCATTTGGCGTTTGCGGCGATGCGGCATTTGGCGCGGCTAGGGCGGGAGACGAGGTTGCCCATTCGGCATCTGTGTGTTTCTGAGGAGGAGGTGGGCAGCCCGACATCGCGGGAATTCATCGAGCGCGAGGCGCGGCGGGCGCGCTATGTGCTGGTGACCGAGCCGGCGCGCGAGGGGGGGAAGATCGTGACGGCGCGCAAGGGGACGGCGCGGTTCGACCTGCATATCAAGGGGCGGGCGGCGCATTCCGGGGCGCGGCATGAGGATGGGCGGAGCGCGATCAAGGAGCTGGCGCGGCAGATTCTCGATCTCGAAGCGATGACGGATTATGCGACCGGTGTGACCGTCAATGTGGGCGTGGTGTCCGGGGGAACGCGGGCGAATGTGGTGGCCGAGGAGGCGCATGCGGCGGTCGATATGCGGGTGCCGAACCCGGCGGTCGGGGAAGCCGCGGTGGCGCGGGTGCTGGCGCTTAAGGCGTATGATCCCGATGTGACGCTGACGGTGACTGGAGGGTTGAACCGGCCGGGCTATGAGAAGGGGGCTGAGATCGAGGGGTTGTTCCAGCATGCCAAGCGGATTGCGGCGGGGATTGGGTTCGAGTTGCTGGATCTGAAGACCGGGGGCGGCAGTGATGGGAATTTCACCGCGGGGATCGCGCCGACGCTGGATGGGCTGGGGGTGGATGGCAAGGGCGGGCATACCGATTACGAGCAGCTCTATGTGTCGTCGCTGGTGCCGCGGGCGAAGCTGATGCTGGGGTTGTTCGAGGAATTGTCGTGAGTAGGGACGCGGCGATCGCGGGCGCGCACGCGATCTGGGATGGCGGCGATTATCTGACGCGGTTGCGGGCGCTGGTGGCGGTGCCGACCGAGAGCCAGATGGCGGAGCGGCTGGGCGAGTTGCATCGGTATTGCGACGATGTGCTGGGGCCGATGGTGCGAGACATCGGGTTCGAGACGATGGTGCTGGCCAATCCGCTGGCTGGACGCGGGCCGGTGATGGTGGCCAGCCGGATCGAGGACCCGGCGCTGCCGACGGTGCTGGTGTATGGGCATGGCGATGTGGTGCGGGGGGAGCCTGCGCGTTGGCGGGCGGGGCTTGATCCTTGGGCGGTGACGGTGGAGGGCGACCGGGTTTATGGGCGCGGGGTGGTGGATAACAAGGGCCAGCATCTGATTGCCATCGAGGCGCTGCGGGCGGTGATCGCGGCGCGCGGGCGGCTGGGGTTCAACGCGAAGGTATTGGTGGAGACTGGTGAGGAGGTGGGGTCGCCTGGGATTCGCGAATTCTTGGTGCGGCATCGTGATCTGTGTGCAGCGGATGTGTTCATTGGGTTGGATGGGCCGCGGCAGACGACGTTCATGCCGGAGGTGAAGCTGGGGGCGCGCGGCGGGGTGGCGTTCGACGTGGTGTGCGATCTGCGGGATGGGAGTCATCATTCCGGGCATTGGGGCGGGGTTCTGGCTGATCCCGGCTTTATTCTTTCGCATGCACTGGCGACGATCGTGTCGCCGCGCGGGCGGATACTGGTGCCTGGGTGGCTGCCGCAGCATGTGCCGAATTCGGTCCGGCAGGCCTGTGCCGACATCGTGTTCGAGGACATGGCGGGGTTGCCGGAGCCCGATCCGAATTGGGGCGAGCCTGGGATGAGCAAGGCCGAACGAATCTTTGCCTGGACCAGCGTGATCGTATTGGCGAGCGTGACGGGGTCACCGGATGCGCCGGTGAATGCGGTGGCGGGGACGGCGCGGGCGCGGTTGCAAGTGCGGCATACGGTGGATGTCGCGGCGGAGTCGCTGATCCCGGCCTTGCGGGTGCATTTGGCGGCGCAGGGGTTTGGCAATGTGCGGGTGGAGCCGGTGCTGGAGCGCGATGCGTTTCCGGCCTCGCGCACCGATCCCGATGAGCCCTGGGTGAAGCGTGTTGTCGCGTCGCTGGCGGTGACGGCGGGGCGGGCGCCGAATGTGATTCCGAACTCGTCGGGGTCCAATCCGTCGCAGATTTTCAAGGAGGAGTTGGGGACGCCGGTGATCTGGATTCCGCATTCCTATGCCGGATGCCATCAGCATGGGCCGGATGAGCATGGGCTGGGCTCGCTGTTTCGTGAGGGGCTTGGGCTGATGGCGGGGTTGTGGTGGGATATTGGCGCTGGAAAAGGGTAGGAGGAAGGTCTTCTTTTTCTGAAGAAAAAGAAGCAAAAAGACTTCTATCCATTTGGTCGGGTGTTTGAGGCGCAGGCTCGGCCCAAGGAATGAAAGTTTTTTGGTTCTTTTTTTCAAAAAAAGAACCCTTGCCTGCTTTACTCGCCGAAGTGGCGGATCCGCAGAGCGCGGAGGGACGCGGCTTCGCGTTCAAGCTGGGCGGCTTCGCGGTCGAAGACGGCGGCGCCCGTATCGGTGTTGGCGCGGACGCGGGCGGCGCGGAATTCGTTTCGTAGGTGTGCTTCGGTGGCGGGCGAGATGTTGCCGGCGGCGAGCTCGCGGCGGAGGTCGGCGAGCAGGACGAGGATGTCCATTGTCAGGCGCTCGGCACGAAGCGGAGGAAGGAGTTCTCGCCGATATGGCAGCCCGGTTGGAGGGCGCCGAAGGGCGGGAAGGGGACGCTGCCGAGGCAGCCGGTGAAGACGCTGTCGTGGATCAGACAGTGGTGGCGGATGGCGGGCCAGACGGTTTCGGAAAGCAGGTCCTGGTCGATGTGGTTGCCCTCGGCGCGCCAGGCCTGGCGGTTGGCGAACAGGGTGTCGATGTCGGGCAGGATGCCGCCCGACGCCGCCCCACATGCCGGCGAGCAGCAGGTCGGTGTGGGTGAAGTAATCCCGCATGGTGTGGAAGTGAAAGTTCGAGGCGAGCCAGGCATCGACGGCGACGCGCTCCTTGACCGTCAGCAGCGAGTCGGCGTCGCGGATGAGGTAGCGGCGGACCGTGGGGTCGCCGAGGACGGCGAAGCGCCAGAGCAGGCGGCGATGGCCGGGCATGTCGGGCGGGAGCTGGAATTCGACGATCTGGGCGCCGTTCTGGGCGAGGTCTTGGCGCTGGGCGGCGGGGACGCTGGCGTCGAGGTGGATGCGCGCGGTCCAGCCGGGGTAGAGGTGCTTGATGAGGCGCAGGTTCTCCATCAGCGGGATGAAGTAGCGGTCGCTGTCGCCCCAGAGGGTGTAGGCGATGATGTTTTCGGCGGGGTTGAGCGGATTAAACGGGGGCGGCGGGGTGGTGGGCATGGTGGCGAGGGCGGGGTAGGCCGAGAACATGCGGTCCTTGGCCTCCAGGGCCGCGCGGCCGTATTGGACGGCGAGGTCGATGCGGCCGAGGCGACCGGCGGCGTCGGCCAGGCAGTCATGGGTGTTGGGGCTTTGGCTGCCGCATTCCAGCGCGCGCAGGCAGGCTTGCATGGCGCCGCCGTTGTCGCCGGTGGTGAGCAGGAGCACGCCGCGGTTTTCATGCAGGGTTGGGGCATCGGGGAAGAATTGCAGGCCCTGTCGATGGTGGCGAGCGAGTCCGGTAGGCGGCCGTCCTGGAATTGCAGCAGGGCGTGGAACAGGAAGGTCTCGGCGTCGGCGGTGCCGGCCTGGCGGCGGGCGGTCAGGTGCGCCTCCTGGGCGTGCAGGGCCGCGGCCAGGTCGCCGCGGGCGTGGGCGTCCTGGGCGAGTTGTTCGTTGGTGGGGGTGGGGGTGGGGGTGGGGGTGGGGGCGGGGTCGGGGTTGAGCAGGTTGGTCATGGGTCAGGCGGGGACGGGCGCGCGTTCGTCGATCAGGCCGAGGCTGCGCAGTTCGTCCCACAATGCGGCCGGGATGGGGCGGCGGAGGAGGGCGAAATTGCCCTGGATTTCCGCGCGCGAGACCGCACCCGGGATGATGGCTGCCATGGCGGGGTGGGCGAGGGGGAATTGCAGGGCGGCGGCGGCGATCGGGGTGTCGTGGCGGGCGCAGACTTCCTCGACGCGGGCGACACGGTTAAGCACCCAGGCGGGGGCGTCGTTGTAGTCGTATTTGGCGCCCTGGCGCGCGCCGGTGGCGAGCACGCCGGAGTTGAGCGGGCCGCCGAGGATGACGCTGACGCCGCGCTTTTCGCAAAGTGGCATGAAGTCGTCGAGCGAATTTTGTTCCAGCAGGGTGTAGCGGCCGGCGAGGAGGACACAGTCGAAGTCGCCAGCGCGGACGAAGCGGGCGGACATCTCGGCTTCGTTGAGGCCGACGCCGATGGCGCCGATGACACCCTGGCTGCGCAGGTCGGATAGGGCGCGATAGGCGCCGTTCATGACGTCGGAGAAGCGGTCCTCCAGCACCATCTTGTCGCCGGTGGTCCAGAAATCGACGTCGTGGACGAGGACGATGTCGACGCGGTCCATGCCGAGGCGCAGGAGGGATTGTTCGAGGGAGCGGTGGACGCCGTCGTAGCTGTAGTCGAAGGTCGGGTAGTGGTTGATGCCACCTTTGCGCATGCCCTCGATGGTTTGGCCGCGCGGGACGGGGGTCATCCAGCGGCCGATCTTGGTGGAGACGACGAGGTCGTCGCGCGGGCGGTCGCGCAGGGCGGCACCCATGCGGAGTTCGGCGCGGCCGTAGCCGTAATAGGGTGAGGAGTCGAAGAGGCGGACGCCGGAATCGTAGGCTGCCTCGACTGTTTCGACGGCGTCGCGTTCGGGGATGGTGGTGCGGAAGCCGGCGAGGGGGGCGGTGCCGAAGCCGAACTGAGTGACCGAGAGCGCGGTACGGCCGAGGCGGCGGCGGGCGGTGGGGTCGTACATCTCAGGCTCCCAGGTCGATGTTGATGCCGAGGCTGCGGCCGGCTTCGGCGAGCTGGGCCCAGGTCGCGTCATCGATGTAGACGCCGTCGCGGCGGCGTTGTTCGCGGGCGATGCGTTCGGGTTCACCGGCGACCAGGACGGGCAAGGCGGGGTCGATGGGCGGGGAAGATTTCACGAACGAAATCATCTTGTCGACCTCGGCGGCGATGAACGGGCCGGCGGCGAGGCGGGCGGGGTCGAGGACGAAGGTGAGCCAGCCGTTGACGATGCCGTGGTCGGGCGGGTTTTCGCCGGGCATGACACCGGCGCCGGCGATGGCGCCGGCGAGGAGGTCGCAGATCAGGGCGAGGCCGGAGCCCTTGTGCTCGCCGAAGGCCTGCGCCGCGCCGATCGGTTCTTCGTACATCACGGCGGGGTCGGTGGTGGGGTGGCCCTTGGAATCGATCAGGGCGCCGGGGATGACCTGGCGTTTGTCATTGTAGGCGACGCGGACTTTGCCCAGCGCGATGACGGAGGTGGCGAAGTCGAGGATGGTGGGGGGCGTGGTGGCGGTGCCGGGGACGGCGATGCAGATGGGGTTGGTGGTGAAGCGGCCTTCGAGGCCGCGGAAGGGGGCGACGCGGGGTTTGCCGCTGTAGCCGTTGACGAAAGAGATCGAGACCAGGCCGGCGGCGGCGGCCATTTCGCCGTAGGTGCCGACGCGGCCGATATGGTGGACGTGGCGCAGGCCGTGGATGGCGATGCCGTGCTTTTTCGCGGTGTCGATGGCCCATTGCATGGCGTCGCGCGCTGCGACCTGGCCGTAGCAGCCGGTGGCGTCCCAGACGGCGAAGCTGCCGCTTTCGCTCACGACTGTGTGGGGGTGGTTGGGCTTGAGGTTGCCGTTCTTGAGCGATTTCACGTAGGGCGAGAGCATGACGACGCCGTGGCTGTCGTGGCCGGCGAGGTTGGCACCGATCAGGTGGTCAGCGACGGTGGCGGCCTCGGCCTCGGTGCTGCCGCCGGCGCGGAGCATCTGCAGTGCGATGTCGTGCAGTTTTTCGTGGCGGACGATCACGTGTTCCATCCCTCTGGGCGACTGGTTTGGGGGGAGCGTAGGGGATGCGGGCGGTGCTGGAAACCGGGAGGAAGGAAGGCCTTCTTTTTCTTTAGAAAAAGAAGCAAAAAGACTTTCATCCGTTTGCCGGCATGTGGCCTCGGTGCAAGCGGATGAAAGTTTTTTGGTTCTTTTTTTCAAAAAAGAACATGCTTCCTCACGTGCTCACGAATCTCCGGACGACGTTTTCCAAAAGGCGGGAGATCGGACCGTCGAATTTGCCGTCGCGCCAGAGGCTGCCGCAGAAGGTGATCGAGCCGACCGCGAAGACTGCGCCGCCGGACGGGGTGTCGAAGTAGACGATCTCGCCGCGCATGAGTTCGTCGGAGTCTTCCCCGCTGATGGTGGTGGAGCCGCCGAGCAGTTCCTCGTGCACGGTGACGAAGGATTTTGGCGGGTCTTCGGAGCGGGCGAGGATGACGGCGTTTTCCGGGGTGCCGAGGGTTGGGTCGGCGCGGTCGAGTTCGAAGCCGGCCGCACCTCCGCCGGAGAGGCCGTAATCGCCGACGATTTCCTCGTTGATGCCGGCGAAGACCCAGGCGAGTTCGCCTTCGTAGGAGGCGGGGAGGCGGCGGTAGTGGGTGCCCTCGAACTTGCCTTGGCCGGAGAAGCCGACGCCGGCGAGTTGCTGGGGTGGACGGCGGTTGCGGCGCCAAAGGCCGCCCATCTGGCCGTCGATGGCGTGGTAGTATTCACCGGACTCGGCGGCCCAGGCGCGGATGCCGCCTTCGGCGCGGCGGATTTCGATCATGTACGGGCGTGCCTTGTCGCGGGCGATGCGCCAGTAAAAGCCGTTGCCGCCGAGATAGGCGAGTTTGCCGCCGGTGTTGGTGTAGGCGGCGAGTGCGTCGAGCGTGCCGGGGGTGTGGTACTCCGGGTGGGAGCCGGTGAGGACGGTCTTGTAGGGGGCGATGAGGTCCAGGCCCTCGTCGTCGAGGTCTTCGTCGGTGATGACGTCGAAATCCAGGCCCTTGGCGGTGAGCCAGGCGAGGAGGTGGGTGTCGGCGGGGTAGTGGCGCAGGCCGGAGCCCATCGGGTCGTTGAAGGTGAGGTAGCCCGGCCGCATGGTCAGGATCGGGCGCAGGCGCGAGGACAGGGAGATGCCGCTGCCGTCGGCGTGCTTGTTGTAGGTCGAGCGGCCGTAGAGTGGCCATTGGTCGGCGTTGTGGGGGTAGGCACCCCATTCATCCGCGCGGGCGAGGTAGTCGGCGTCGGCGTTGCCGCGGGCGTGGTTGGCGTAGGCCTGGTAGGTGAAGGTGGAGGCGAGGAAGGCGATTGGCGCGTGCGGGCCGGTCTTTTTCGGCAGGATGTAGAGCGGCAGCCAGTCTTCGCCTTCGGCGCAGGTGAGGTGCAGGGCGTAGGCGCCGGATTTCAGGCCGTCTGGCACGGTGAAGGTGAAGCTGGGGGTCCAGTGGCAGTCGTCGAGGTCGCCGTCGTGGAAGTGGATGGAGGCGTAGTCCTGGGGGGCGTGGCGCCAGCAATGTTCGGTGCCGGTCCAGCGGGCGCCGACGGTGGCGCGGGTGGGGGTGTTGATCAGGGTGCCGTGGCGGTTCTGTCGGCCGGTGTCGACGATGGTTTGGCTGTCGATGGCGAGGCCGAAATCCCATTGGGCGATGCTGGGGAGGGTGCTGCGGGTGAGGGCGGCGGGCCAGCTGCGGGTGATGCCGGCGAGTAGGGCGGGTTCTTCGATCTTGCCGGTGAAGTGGCCGGTTGGGGCATCTGGGTTTTCGGCGGCGATCAGGATGGTGCCGCTTTCGGGCAGGACCAGGCCGGTGGTGCGGGCGGTGGTCGTGGCAGTAGCACCGGTGGTGGCGTCAGTCTGGCCGATGAGGATTTCGCCACTGGCGGGGTCGGCGGAGAGCCAGATGCGGTACCAAATGCGAGCGCGCAGGCTGGCGTCGGTTTGCAGCGTGAGGGTACCGCCGGGCCAGGTGAGTTCGGCCTGGACGCCGATGGCGCCGGCGCGCAGTGTGATGGTGGTTTGGCCGGTGGTTTCCGAGATTACCGAGCGAGTCTCGCCGGGCAGTCCGGTCAGGACCAGCGCGGTCCAGGTGCTTGCGGATTGCGGGTTGCGGGCCGGGGACGGCGCGATGCGGCCATATGAGCCGAGGGCGATGGGCTGGGTGGTGCCGGCGAAGTCGGTGGCGAAGACGGTGGAGACATCCTCGAAGCGCAGGCCGGGGCCTGCCGGATTGGGGTCGCCGCTGATGACGCGGACCAGCCGGGCGCGGGCCGGGCCGGGGGTGCGGAGGCCGACATGGGCGGCGAAGCTTTCGCCGGGGCGGTGGGAGAAGCGGTCAAGGTAGCCGGTGATCGGCAGGGGGGCGAACATCTCTTCGTCTACTCCAGGTCGGAAACTTCAGCTGATTATCTTGACGTCTTGGGTAGGCGTCCACGAAGATTTGTCCAACGGCGCTGCGGCGTCGCAACAAGCAGGGAGAGTTTCCGATGGCATGGTCCGGATGGGCGCCGTACGGCCTCGCGGCCGCGGTGGGGTTTGCGACCGCGTTGGGCAGCACTTCGGCGCTGGCCGCGCCGTTCAAGTGCGGCAAGGTTGGCGGCGACTTCGTGTTCGGCCAGGAGGCGAACGTCAATTCGCTCGACCAGATGACGTCGAGCACGATCTCGACGCGCAACATTGCCATGAACATGTTCGAGGCGCTGATGGCGCGTGATGAGAGCAACAACCCGATCACCGACCTGGCGGAATCCTTCACGGAATCGCCGGACGGGTTGGTCTACACCTTCAAGCTGCGCCAGTCGGTAAAGTTCCACAACGGCAAGACCATGACCTCGGCCGACGTGGCGGCCTCGTGGGACCGGTTCAAGGCGAAGGCGAATGAGCGGCAGATCCTGGACAATGTGACAGGCTGGACGACGCCGGATGCTGCGACCTTCGTGGTGACGCTGAAGCAGCGTCAGCCGACCTTCATCGAGTTCATCTCCTCGTTCTCGCAGCCGATCGTGATCTTCCCGGCCGAGTTCAAGGAGGATGCGCCGCAGCAACTGCGCACCGTGGGGACCGGGCCGTGGCAGCTGGTGGAGTTCCTGCCGGGTAGCCATGTGAAGATGAAGCGCTATGACGGCTATACGCCGAATACCAAATACGAGGAGCGGACGGGCTTCGGCGGCTACAAGCTGGCCTGTTTGGACACGGTGACCTTTCGCATCGTGACCGAGCCCGGCGCGCGGGTGGCCGGCCTGCGTACCGGCGAGCTCCATGCCGTCGAGGACCTGCCGTTCGTGTCGGTGGCCGAGTTGAAGAAGGATCCGAAGATCACCATCCTGCCGCTGGAGAACTGGTGGGTGCACATCGCCTCGGCCAACCTGTCGCAGCCGCCGACCGACAACGTGAAGTTCCGCCAGGCGGTGATGGCGCTGCTGGACATGGATGAGGTGATGGAAGCGGCGACGGATGGCAACTACAAGCTGAATGTAGGCTTCCAGTATCCGCACCAGGCCACCTACTCGACCGCCGGCAAGGAGACGTACAACCAGAAGAATGCCGCCAAGGCCAAGGCGCTGTTGGCGGAGATGAAATACAACGGGGAGCCGGTGGTTCTGCTGACCAACAAGGACTACCCGTCGATGTACAACGCCGCCCTAGTGATGTCCGAGCAGTTGAAGGGCATCGGCGTCAAGGCCGAGCTGAAGGTGGTCGATTGGCCGACTTCGGTGCAGATGCAGCTGGTTGCCTCGCCCTCGCCGGGCTGGAACTACTTCTTCACCGGCTACGGCACCCAGCCGGCGCTCGGCGCGCTGGCGACGATGAACTTCTTCATGGGCACCAACCCCAACTACAAGCCGAAGCCCGGCCAGGAAGATCCGGTGCTGAAGGTGGAATGGGACAACATGAACCAGAAGGTTGATCCGAAGGAGCGCTTCGCGGCGTTTGAGCGGATGCAGGCGCGCATCCTGGACCAGGCGCTGGTGCTGCCGTTCGGCTCGCTGACCAAGGTGCAGGGGGCGCGGGCCAACGTGAAGGGCTACAAGCCGTTCCGTATCCCGCGCTTCTCCAACGTCTGGTTCGAATAGACGATGTGGGGGGTCGCGCTGCGCAGCATCCTGGGGGCAATCCCGGTGCTGCTGATCGTCAGCCTCATCACCTTCGGGATGATGCGGCTGATCCCGGGCGACCCCTCGGCCATCATTGGCGGGCTGTCGGCGACGGCAGAACAGCTTGAGCAGATCCGCAAGGATTTGGGCCTGGACGACCCGTTGCTGATCCAGCTGGGCAAATGGTACGCGGGGCTGATCCAGGGCAATCTCGGCCGCTCGATCCTGATGGGTCAGGATGTGTTCCAGGTCACGATGATCCGCCTGCCGGTGACGATCCTGTTGTCGCTGTATGCGCTGGTGCTGACGCTGTTGCTGGGGCTGGTGAGCGGCATCCTGGCGGCGTTGCGGCAGAATACTGTGGTGGACCAGGTCGCCATGGTGCTGGCGATGATCGGCATTTCGGTGCCGAACTTCTTTCTTGGGCTGCTGATGATCCTGTTGTTCGCGGTGCATCTGGGCTGGCTGCCGACCGGGGGATATATCCCGCTGTCGCAGGACCCGATCGGCTGGCTGCGCACTTCGACCATGCCCGCGCTGTCGCTGGCGTTGTTGCAGATGGGGTTGCTGGCGCGGATCACCCGCTCGACCATGCTGGAGGTGTTGCGCCAGGACTATATCCGCACGGCGCGGGCGAAGGGATTGCCGCGGCGGCTGGTGGTGGTGAAGCATGCACTGACCAATGCGCTGATCCCGATCACCACGGTGGTGGGGATCATCATCAGCCTGTCGATCTCCGGCGCGGTGGTGACCGAGAGCCTTTTTTCGATCCCGGGGATGGGGCAGTTGCTGACCCAGGCGGTGCTGAACCGCGACTATCCGATGGTGCAGGGCGGGCTGTTGCTGACGACGACTTTTCTGGTGATGGTCAACATCCTGGTCGACATCGCTTATGCCCTTCTTGATCCGCGGGTGCGCTATGAACGGGCCTGAACTGGTGGCGAAGGTGAACGCGGCGGACGACGCACCGCTCGAGGAAGAGTTCGAGGTTGCCGCCGAGCGGCAGTCGCCGTGGAAGATGACGGTGCGGCGGCTGCTGCGCCATCGGCTGTTCCTGATGGGGCTGGGGCTGTGCTCGATCATCCTGGTGGCCGGGTTGCTGGCGCAGGTGATCGCGCCGCTGGACCCGACGAAACTGGCGATGCGGTTCAAGTTTCGGGCGCCGGGTGTGGACGGGTATCTGTTCGGCACCGATAATTTCGGCCGTTCGCTGTGGTCGCGGGTGGTGTGGGGCGCGCAGCTCTCGCTGTATATCGGCTTCTCGGTGGTGGCGCTGAATGCGGTGTTCGGCACCTTGATCGGCGCCAGTGCGGGGTATTTCCGGCGCATCGACAACGCGCTGATGCGGGTGAACGATGCGTTGATGGCGTTTCCGGCGATCCTGTTGGCGATCGCGATCACCGCCGTGCTGGGGCCGTCGACGTTCAATGCGATTCTGGCACTGTCGATCGTCTATATCCCGCGCACCGCGCGCATCGTGCGGGCCAGCGTGATCGTGTTGCGCGAGATGGAGTATGTGCAGGCGGCGGTGGCGGCAGGCGCCGGGCATTGGCGCATCCTGCGGCGCCACATTCTGCCGAATGCGATGGCGCCGTTGATCGTGCAGCTCTCGTTCCTGTTTGCGTATGCGGTGCTGTCGGAGGCGACGTTGTCCTTCCTCGGGTTGGGGGCGGTGCCGCCGACGCCGACCTGGGGCAACATCATGGCCGAGGGGCGGCAGTACCTGGTGGAAGCGCCGTGGATCATCACCATCCCCGGCATCGCGTTGATGATCACTGTCATGGGACTGAACCTGCTCGGCGACGGGCTGCGGGATGTGCTCGACCCGAGGCTCAGGATCCAGCAATGAGTTTGCTTGAAGTTCGAAACCTCACCACCGCGTTCCAGACGGAGCGCGGGGAGGTGACCGCCGTCGAGGATGTCAGCTTTGACCTCGACGAGGGTGAAATCCTCGGCATTGTCGGCGAGTCCGGCAGCGGCAAGAGTGTCACCGCGCTGACCATCATGGGGCTGTTGCCGCAGCCGCCGGCGCGCATCGCGGGGGGCTCGATCCGGTTTGGCGGCGAGGAACTGACGACGATGCCGGAGCGGCGGATGGAGGGCATCCGCGGCTCGGGGATTTCGATGGTGTTCCAGGAGCCGATGACCTCGCTGAACCCGGTCTTCACCATCGGCGAACAGATGATGGAGACGCTGCGGGCGCATGAGCGGCTGAGCGCGCGTGAGCAGTACGCCCGCGCGGTTTCGATGTTGGACAAGGTTGGCATTCCGTCCGCGACGCAGCGCATGACTGATTATCCGCATCAGCTTTCGGGTGGGCAGCGCCAGCGGGTGATGATCGCGATGGCGCTGGCGTGCAACCCGAAGCTGTTGATCGCTGATGAGCCGACCACGGCGCTGGATGTCACTATTCAGGCACAAGTGCTGGACCTGTTGATGGATCTGCGTGACGAGCTTGGCATGGCGATCATCGTGATCACCCATAACATGGGGGTGATCGCCGAGACCGCGGACCGGGTGCTGGTGATGTATGCCGGACGGATCGTCGAACAGGCGCCGGTGGCCGAGCTGTTCGAGCGGCCGCGTCATCCCTATACGCGCGGGCTGTTGTCCTGTGTGCCGACGCTGGACCAGGATACCGATCGGCTGATCGCCATTCCGGGCTCGCTGCCCGAGCCGGCGCGACGGCCGGCCGGGTGTCGGTTCGCGCCGCGTTGCCGCTATCGCATTGAGGCGTGCCGCAGCGCGATCCCGCCATTGATCGAGGAGGCGTCGGGGCATTTTGCCGCTTGCATCCGCACCGGCGAACTCGTCCCTGTGGTTTCGCCATGAGCGTGCTGGTGGAGGTTGCCGGCCTGTCAAAGCACTTTCCGGTGCGATCCGGTGGGCTGTTCCGGCGTGTGGTCACGCCGCTGCGGGCGGTGGATGATGTGTCGCTGACGATCAATGCGGGCGAGACGCTGGGCCTGGTCGGCGAAAGCGGCTGTGGCAAGTCGACCCTGGGGCGGTTGTTGATCCGCCTGATTGAGCCGACTGGCGGCAGTATTCACTTCGATGGCCAGGAGATCACGGGGCTGGCGGCCAGTGCGATGCGGCCGCACCGGCGCGCGATGCAGATCGTCTTCCAGGACCCGTACGGCGCGCTCAATCCGCGCATGATGGTGGAGGACATCATCATGGAACCGCTGCTGATCCACGGTGCCAAGCCGGATGCCGAAAGCCGGCGCCTGGTGGGCGAGATGCTGAAGCTGGTCGGCCTGCCCGCCCGCGCGCGCGACCGGTTCCCGCACGAATTCTCCGGCGGGCAGCGCCAGCGTGTCGGCATTGCCCGTGCCCTGATACTGCGACCGCGCTTTGTGGTGTGCGACGAGCCAGTGTCGGCGCTGGACGTGTCAGTGCAGGCGCAGATCGTGAACCTGTTGCAGGATCTGCAGACGGAACTGGGGCTGACCTACCTGTTCATCGCCCATGACCTCAGCGTGGTGAAGCATATCTCGGACCGGGTGGCGGTGATGTATCTCGGCCGCGTGGTCGAGATTGCCGACAAGAAGGCGATCTATGCCAACCCGCAGCACCCCTATACCCAGGCGCTGATCGGGGCGGTGCCGGTACTGAATCCGCGGGCGCGCGGGCGCGGCCGGCGGCAGCGGATTACCGGGGATATCCCGAGCGCGCTGAACCCGCCCTCCGGCTGCCGGTTCCATACGCGCTGCCCGCACGTGATGCCGATCTGCAAGGAGCAGAACCCGCCGCTGCTGGACACCACGGCGGGGCATGGTGTGGCTTGTCATCTGATGACGCTAGCGAAAATTTAGGGAGGTCAGGCAAGCAAGCCTCCGGCGGCAAAGGGCCGGGGGCCCTTTGATCCCATGATCTTGCACCCGGAAGCGACACGACCACCGGTCTAGATGAATGGGGTCAAGGGGCCGTCGGCCCGTCACGCGAAAGCGTGCTGCGCACGCCGCTGCCTGAGGCTTAAGCCGACTGCCCATAGGGAGCCCAAAATGTCCGAAGCCGCCCGTTCACGCCTGATCCCCGAGGTTGATTTCAACGCGGAGGGACGGCAGACTAGCTTTATCCGGCTGTTTCACTCCGTCCATCGCTCTGCCTACGGGTTCATCCCGATCCCGATCGTGGTGATCAAGAACGGCGATGGGCCGACGGCGCTGTTCGTCTCGGGCAACCATGGCGACGAGTACGAGGGGCAGGTGGCGCTGAGCAAC
This sequence comes from Asaia bogorensis, assembly GCA_945869965.1. Lineage (GTDB taxonomy): Bacteria > Pseudomonadota > Alphaproteobacteria > Acetobacterales > Acetobacteraceae > CAMDGX01. The sequence goes on along the minus strand of CAMBRC010000001.1, from coordinate 34,637 downwards.
CTCGCAAAGTCGCTGGACCCCGCAATGATCAAGGGGCGGGTGATCCTGTTGCCGATGGCGAATTTCCCGGCGGCGATGGCGGGCACCCGGACCTCGCCGATCGACGAGGGCAATTTGAACCGCACTTTCCCCGGCAACCCCGACGGGACGGTGACGCAGCAGATCGCCTTCTTCATCGAGCATGTGCTGATCCCGATGGCCGATGTGGTGTGTGACCTGCATTCCGGCGGGTCGTCGCTGATGTATGTGCCGTGTGCGCTGATCAAGAAGAGCGCCGACCCCAAGCGCCATGCCCAGCACCTGGCGCTGCTGAAGGCGTTCGGGTCGCCGCTTGCTTACATGTCGGGCGGTGGCAATGGGACTGGGACGGACAGTACGCTGATGGGTGGGGTGGAGCGGGCTGGCAAGCTGTCGCTGGGGACAGAGCTTGGCGGGTCCGGCCAGGTGACGCCGGCAGCACTGGCGATCGTGGAGCGTGGGCTGCGCAATGTGCTGGTGCATATGGGCATCCTGCCCAAGAAGATGCGGATCAAGGGCGACGAGACGCGGTTTCTCGACGTCGGTGGACCGGAGTATTTCGTCTATGCGCCGGATAGTGGCGTGTTCGAACCGCTGGTGGAACTCGGCCAAGAGGTGAAAAGCGGACAACTGGCAGGACGGATCCATTTTCCCGAAACGCCGTGGGCCGCGGCCGTGGATTTCCGATTTGCGCGAGACGGCTTCGTGTTGTGCAAGCGCGTGCCGGGGCGGGCGGCGCGCGGCGACTGCCTGTTCCACCTGGGTTCGGATGCTCCGACGGATTAGGCGGTTTTGTGCTTCGCTGACTCGACAGCAACCGGCAAAACTAGTCATTGGAATGCGGTCTGCTTCGGGCCATAAATGGCGCTGCGGAGAGGGGGGGGGCGGCCCAAGGCAGCCCCAATTCCCAAGAGATGGGCGACCGTGCTTGACCGCCGAACGGTCGCAGACCATCTGTAGCCGGCAAGCCGCCGGTGCCCGTGCGTTGTCCCGATGGCGGACTGCGCGGATAACGACGTTGCCACCGGATGACGAAATCAAGACGACGATCGGAGAGAGCGATGGACGACGAAACCAAGTGCCCCATGACGGGTGCGACCCGTTTGCGCACCGTTGTTGGCGCCAAGTCGAACCAGGGCTGGTGGCCCAATCAGCTCAGCCTAAAAATTCTCAACCAGAACTCCCCGCTGATCGACCCGATGGGCGAAGGGTTCAACTATGCCAAGGAATTCAAAAGCCTCGACCTGGGTGCCGTCGTTCGGGACCTGACGGCGTTGATGACGGACTCGCAGGATTGGTGGCCGGCGGATTATGGCCATTACGGGCCGTTCTTCATCCGCATGGCGTGGCACAGCGCGGGCACCTACCGGACTTCCGACGGTCGTGGCGGCGCCGGTTCTGGCGCGCAGCGGTTCGCACCGCTGAACAGCTGGCCGGATAACGGTAACCTCGACAAGGCGCGGCGGCTGCTGTGGCCGGTCAAGCAGAAGTATGGCCGCAAGCTCTCCTGGGCTGACCTGATGATCCTGGCTGGCAACGTCGCGCTGGATTCCATGGGATTCAAGACCTTTGGCTTCGCCGGCGGGCGTGAGGACGTTTGGGAGCCCGAGGAAGACATCGATTGGGGCCCCGAGGCGACTTGGCTCGGCGACGAGCGCTATAGCGGTGACCGTCAGCTGGCAAACCCCCTTGCGGCGGTGCAGATGGGTCTGATTTACGTCAATCCCGAGGGGCCGAACGGCAAGCCGGATCCGGTCGCCTCGGCGCGGGACATTCGCGAGACGTTTGCCCGGATGGCGATGAACGACGAGGAGACGGTGGCGCTGGTGGCCGGCGGGCACACCTTCGGCAAGGCCCATGGTGCGGCCGATCCGAATCAGTATGTCGGTCCTGCCCCCGAGGGCGCGGCGCTTGAAGAGCAGGGCCTCGGTTGGACCAACGCCTTCGGCAGCGGCAAGGGTGTTCACACGATCACCAGCGGCATCGAAGGTGCCTGGACCACCAACCCGATCGTCTGGGACAACAACTACTTCGACAATCTGTTCGGCTATGAGTGGGAGCTTACGAAGAGCCCGGCTGGTGCGCAGCAATGGGTCGCCAAGGGAGAGAAGGCTGCGGCCAGCGTGCCGGACGCCCATGATCCCGCCCGCCGCCATGCCCCGATGATGACCACGGCGGACATGGCGCTGCGGATGGACCCAGCCTATGCGGCGATTTCCAAGCGCTTCCACGCCAACCCGGAGCAGTTCGCCGACGCTTTCGCCCGGGCTTGGTACAAGTTGACCCACCGCGACATGGGGCCGGCGTCGCGTTATCTCGGAGCGCTGGTGCCGGCCGAGACGCTGATCTGGCAGGATCCTGTTCCCGCCGTCGATCATGCTCTGGTGAATGCACAGGATATCGCCGCGCTGAATGCGACGATCCTGGCATCCGGCCTGTCGATCTCGCAGCTGGTGACCACCGCCTGGGCGTCGGCATCGACCTTCCGCGGCAGCGACAAGCGCGGCGGCGCCAATGGCGCGCGCATCCGGCTCGCGCCTCAGAAGGACTGGGAGGTCAATCAACCGGCCGAACTGGCGAAGGTTATCAAGGCGCTGGAGACGATCCGGGCCACGTTCAATGGTGCGCAATCGGGCGGCAAGAAGATATCGCTGGCCGATCTGATCGTCCTCGGGGGCTGTGCCGCGGTCGAGGAAGCAGCGAAGCAGGCTGGCCAAGCCGCGACCGTGCCGTTCACGCCTGGGCGCACCGATGCGTCGCAGGCGCAGACTGACGCCGATTCCTTCGCCGTTCTGGAACCGGTTACCGACGGGTTCCGCAACTTTGCCCGCAAGGGACAGGCGGCGACGGCGGAGGCGCTGGTGGATCGCGCGAACCTGTTGACGCTGACCGCGCCGGAGATGACAGTCCTGGTTGGCGGCATGCGCGCCTTGAATGCCAATGTGGGGCAGTTGTCACACGGTGTCTTCACCAAGCGTCCGGGGAGCCTGACCAACGACTTCTTCGTGAAATTGCTGGACATGGGCACGAAATGGGCGAAGGCAGGCACTGCGGATGGCACGCTCGAGGGGCGTGACCGGGCGACCGGTGCGGTCAAGTGGACCGGGACCGTCGTCGACCTAGTCTTCGGCTCGAACTCACAGCTGCGTGCATTGGCGGAAGTCTATGCATCCAGTGATGCCCAGGCGACCTTCGTGCGCGACTTCGTGGCAGCTTGGGGCAAGGTGATGAACCTGGACCGCTTCGATTTGGCTTGATCGCACCTTCGAGTGGGGCTTTGCCCGGGTCCGTCCTGGCCCGGGCAAGACCCGCCGACACGTCCGCGCAGTTTGGCGGGCTGCGAGTTGAGGCAAAGTTGATGCCGGTGGGGGTGCGCGGGGTGCTGTCAGATGCTGTTATCGAAGACCACTGTGTGATAAACCTAGCTCAATTCTGTCCCGGAGGACGTGACACCATGCGCACTCTTCTTCTGGCCTCGATCTTTGCCGTGCCGGTGCTGTTTTTAGCCGTTGATGCGACCGCCCAAGGTTCGCCATCGGCCGACCAGATCATCCAGGCATTGCGCCCGACTGGCGCGCTGCAGACTGGGGTCCGTGGCATTCGCCCGGCAGCTCCCGGCGGTTCGGTGCCAATGGCGGTGACCCCGGCAACCCCGCCTGCGGCGCCCCGTGCGGCGACTGCGGGCACCGTGGCCGTGGCCCCGGCGCTGCCGCCGGCCAGTGCTGCGCAAGCACCGCAGGCCGCCGCGCCGTCGATCGACCTGACGGTGCAGTTCCAGTCCGGTTCGGCGGAACTGACGCCCGAGGCGATGCGCACGCTCGACCAGTTGGGCCAGGCGCTGAGTAGCGAGGCGCTGTCTGCCTTCCGCTTCCGCATCGAAGGTCATACCGACACCACAGGCTCCCGCGCCGTCAACATGACATTGTCGCAGGTTCGCGCCGCCAAGGTGGCGGAGTATCTGCAGGGCAAGTTCGGCGTGGCGGGTGCTCGGCTGGAGCCGGTGGGGCGTGGCCAGGAAGCGCTGAAAGTCCAGACGCCCGACCAAACGCCGGACTCGCGCAATCGCCGGGTTCAGGTGGTCAATATCGGCGCCTGATGCCGGCTGCACCGCGGCACTAGAAGGCCGTTCGCGATGACCGAACGCGGTGCGGACGGCAAGCCGCCGGTCGATGAGGCCATAGACTCCGAGGCAACGGTCCGGCTGCCGCGTAAGCGCAGCTATGGACGGCCGGCCGACCGGCCGCTGATCCCTGCCGGGGGTGGAATTCCGGCGATCTTTCGGCTGATTGCGCTCGCGTGCATGATCGTCATTGGCATCGCCGGTTGGTTCGCGATGCGGGATAATGGGGCGCCGCCCGACCTTTATGTCGGGCCGACGACGCAAGCCCCGGTCGTTCAAGGTCCGGTGACACCGTCGCCAGCTACGGCACCGGCGATCACGGTACGCCTGGCCGACGAGGCGGAAATCCTGGCCAACGAAGCTGAGGGGATCACCGTCTTCCGATTTGCGCATAACCGGCGCGTGTTGGTGCTGGATTTCCCCTCGCTGCTGGAACAGGGGCTGATGCTCAACCGTGTCGCTGCTCTGGTCGAGAAGACCGGACTGCCACGCGAGCGGGTGCTCGGCGATGCCGAGTTGGATGCGGCAATTTCAGCCTCCGGCAGCAACATGGAGACCTATTATCTCGGTCACGACTATGCTGCCGCTGACTTGCGGCACTTCTTCACGCTTGCCGATCGCGACGGGCTGCGGCTGCGGCCGCAGGAAGAATGGCTGCGCGATTTGTTGCGTCAGGCGGGCATGCTGGTGCCAGATGCGCGCGGCGCGCTCATCTCGATCCCGCGCGTGGGAGCAGGCGCCGGGGTGGATGCGGGGATGCGGGCGGCGATCCTGCGCCACGAGTTGTCGCACGCCGAGTATTTCAGCAATCCGGGCTACGCCGGTTACGCGCGTCAGTTCTGGCGCGAAGGGCTCGATGAGACGGGGCGGGAGGTGTTCCGGCGCTTTCTGGCGGCGCAGGACTATGACCCTCTCGCGGAAGAGCTGATGGTCAACGAGATGCAGGCCTATCTGATGCACACCCCGGACCCGCGGATATTCAGCGCGGCGTCGCTGGGCGTGGCGGTGGGGGTGATGGATCGCTGGCAGGCATCGTTTCTGTTGGGAATGCCGAATGGCTGGCTGCGAGATGCCTGCATCACATCGCTGCCGTCGGCCGGTGCAGTGCTGCGCCGGCCGCGGCGGCGTGACGGCGGCCGGGTTCAGCGGGCGAGGATCTCGACCGGGATGGCGCGGGCGTTGACCCGCACGCCGCGCCGATCAGCATCCGCCAGGGCCGCCTGAAGGTCACGCAGAAAATCGGCCGGCGATTCTTCTCCGTGCCGTAGCGTTGCGAAGAGAGGCTCGGTCGAGGTTATCACGACCATCATGTCCACGCCGATTGGCGGGCCGACCTGCCAACCGGCTTCCTCGGGTTTGCAATTGCACGACTTGGGATCGCCGACATCGACGATGGCGCCAGCCGGGAACTTGCGGGCATCCGTGGCGCCGATCTTGTTCGGCTGAAGTCGTCCGCCCGGCGGCGTTATGTCGAGCTGTCGCGCTAGCGCGCTGGGGTAGAGATGCGCCATCGTGCTGTCACTACTGAAGTAGGAAATCTGGGCAAACCCAGCATACGGCATGACGAGACGCGGCACCATGTTGTCGTAATCGCGCAGCTTGAGTTGCCCACCCTTGAGGGTCAGTTGTACATCGGGTCCAATGCTGCCGAATGGTGGCGCAACCGGGCGGATGACATTGAGCGTTTCACAGTAATCGCCCTTGAAGGCCACGATTCGCCAGTCGACGCGCGCGCGATCGGCGATCCTGGTGACGAGATCGCGCAGCATCGGCTCGTTGTCGCTCTTGATCAGCCCCTCAAGGGTCACATTGCCGGCCTCGCTGACTTGGCCGGAAATCAGGCTACAGGGCACATCGGCCAGCGCGGCACGCAGCGCGGTACGGAGCTGCACTGGTGAAGGAGGCTGCGCCGTTGCGGTGGCGGGTGTTGGCGTGATGGGCGTTGGCGTGACGGGCGTTGGAATGACGGGCGTTGGAATGACGGGCGTTGGAATGACGGGCGTTGGCGTGACGACGGAGGCGGTCGGAGGCATGACAGCGGCCGGTGGTGGCGCGACCAGCGGTGGCGTGGGGGCTGGCGTTGCGATCGAGGCGGAAGTTGGTGGTTCCGGTGTGGCGGGCAGCGGGATCGGAGTCGGCGCTGGCGTGACGGCGGTCGTCACAATCGGATCCGGAGTGCGGCCAGCGAACCAGTACCAGCCGCCGCCACCAGCCGCCAGCACCAAGGCCGCGACACCGGCGAGCAGGGGTACGAGACTGCGGCTGGCCGGCGCGATTTGCGGCGGGGTGACAGGTCGGGGGGCAGAAGGTGCCGTGGGTGGCGGGGCGACCATCGTCGCGTCAGCGTCGTCGGCGGGTGTGGCGACGGCTTGGCCTTGGGCGGCGGCGCGCAGGGCTTGGGCGAACTCGGCGGCATTGGCGTAACGCTGCTCGGGACGTTTGGCCATCGCGCGCGCGACCACGCCGTCCAGCGTCTGCGGCGCGGTCACCGAGAGCTCCGACGGGTTGGGCGGGGCGACGTTCAACACCTTGTGCATGATCGCCGTCATGCTGCCCTCGAATGGGCGCTCGCCGGTCAGCATCTGGTACAGCAACACGCCGGACGAATAGATGTCGGTGCGCGCGTCGACCGTCTGGCCCATGAATTGCTCGGGCGACATGTAGGCGGGCGTGCCCATGATGGTGCCCGCCTGGGTCATGCTGCTGCTCTCGATCCGGGCGATGCCGAAATCGGCGATCTTCACCTGGCCGTCACGGGTGAGCATGACATTGGCGGGCTTGATGTCGCGATGAACCACGCCGCGTTCGTGACTGAATTGCAGTCCGGCGAGCAACGCCTCCATGATCCGCACCGTCTCGCCGGTCGGGAAGCGCTCATTCTTGTCGAGTAGTGATTTCAGCGAGGGGCCGTCGACGAACTCCATGACGATGTAGGCGAGCTTCGCGGTCTCGCCATAGTCGAAGACGCCGACGATGTTGGGGTGGGTGAGGCGCCCGGCGGCCTGGGCCTCGCGCTTGAAGCGGGCCAGCTCTTCCTGCGTCTCGGTGTCGCCGGCATCCGGCAGGGTAAGCGTCTTGATCGCCACACGCCGGTCGATGATGGGATCGTGGGCATCATAGACGGTTCCCATGGCACCCTTGCCCAGGATGCCCGAGATCACGTACTTGCCGAGCCTGCCGTCCTCCATCCGTATCCCTTCCGCGCCTTCGTCGGGAACTCTCAGTCCCGTGTACGGAAGCGTTATAGACCGGTCGGGCGGGTAACCGAAACAGCCGCCTGTTGGCCGGTGCGCCGCGCGCCGCCCTCGCCGATGGTGGCGAATGGCGCCCAATAGAACGGATGTGCCACTTCGGCCACCAGCCCCTTGCCGGCTTCGTCGAGCATGCCGAGCTGGGCGGCGCGCATCGCGCCAGAAATGCCGATCCCGGGGCTGGCGCCAAGGCGGCGCAGCGAGTCGGCAACGAGATAGGCGGCGATCTGGTCGTTGACCGACCAGTGAGTGACCAGCAACGAGCGGGCACCGGCATAGAAGAACGAGCGCGCCAGGCCCGACAGGCTTTCACCCGCCGTGGTGCCGCCGGGCCCGCCGGAATTGCACGCCGAGAGAATGACCGTGTCGGCATCGAGGTCGAGTTCGAGAATTGCCGAGGCGGTCAGCAGCGAGCCCGCGGCATCGGCCGCACCAGCAGGGGCCGAGGTGACGATCGCCGGCTCGGCCTGGCAGCGCAGCTCGGCCGGCAACAGGGCGTGGGTGGCGAAGTGCAGGATGCGGAAATCCTTCAGCCCGGCGCGCCGCACCCCGGCGGCGGTGAAGGCCGGGCCAAGCAGCGTCTCGTTGGGTGCCGCGCCTAGCAGCCGGCGGGATGCGTCAAGCTCAGCGCGGGCGAAGGGCAGCGGTGGCAGCCCGGCATAGAGCCGTGCGCTGTCGGCACACTCGGCCCCGAAGCTGCGGGTTGCCTGGGCCAGGGTGACCGGGCGGAAATCGCCGAAGCCGAACCACGGTCGTGTAGCGCGCGAGTTGCCGGCGATCTTACGCAGCGAGACGAAGTTTGCCGCCGCCGGCACGTGTGCGATCGCCGCCCGACGGAGCAGCCAGGGTGCCGTGGCCAGGGCGTCCGGGGTGGCCGGACCGGTCAACATGAGTTCAAAAGGCAGCGACAACAGCGGGCCAGCCGGCACGATGACCATCGAGTCCGCACCCTGTAGCGCGGGTTCCAGCCCCGCGAGGGTAGCGCGATAGAGCGCTTGCGCCGCCTCGATGTCGAAGGGCGGCGGGGTGCCGGTGGTGTTCTCGATACTGGCGCGCACCCGGCGGACCAGCTTGCCGATCTCCGGCAGGCCTCCGGGGATGGGTGCCACATCGACGCGGCCATTGCGCAGCGCGAAGGCCCAGCCGCCGGTATCGCCGAGGGTGATCGAGACGAAAGCCTCGCCGGGTGCCAGGGCGGCCAAAACCTCGGCTGCGGGTGCCACTTGCTGCACCAGCTGGCCATAATTCGGCGACGCGGCCTGGAGTGTCGATTCGGCTTCGGCCGCATCCTCTTGCGCCTTGGCAATACGGGCGTCCAGCACCGGTGATCCGGACGACGCGTTGGCACCAGTGGTGGTGGGGTCAAGCTGGTCGCGCTCGCGATAAAGGTCGGCCAGGCGGGCGCGGATGTCCTCGCGGGCGCGGATCGCGGCGGCAACCTTGGGGTCGCGGGCGTTCTCGGACAGGCGGGCGGTGGCCTGGGCGATCTGTTGGCTGGTGACACCGCCCTGGGCGAGCTGGGCCGCCTCGAACATCTCGACCAGCCATTTCTGGCTCTCGCCCGACCGGGCGCGCGCGGCGGCGGCGAAGGCGTCCAGGCATGGGGCGAGCAATTGCGGATCGGCGCCGATGCGCAACTGGCGCAACAGCCGCACGGCGCGCAGGCAAACATCGTCCGCGGCGGCGGCTTGTCCGGCGCGCGCCATCTGGCCGGCCCGCAGCAGCAGAGTCTCGGCGACTGGCCGGCTGTCGGGCAGCGCCTGGGCAAAGACCGCCGCGGCACGGGCGTACTCGCCGGCCCCAGCATCGGCGCCCTCGGTTTCGAAAATGATGCCCGCACCCGTGCGCACCATGCGGGCGGTGATGACCGGTTGGCGCAGCCCATTGCCAGTGACGAGGTCGTTGGCGTGGCGCATCGCGACCGCACTGTCATCCAGTCGGCCGGCACGCCGCAACAGCGCGGCCTCGCGGCGCCGGACCTCGATCAGCCCGAGCAGCGCGGTGCGGGTGGCCGGCGCGGACAGCATTTCGCGGTTGGGCAACAACTCGGCCATGCCGGAGCCGGCGCCAGTGCTGCCGATGCGCGCGGCGGCGCGCGGGCGCGCGTTCCGCACTTCATCGGGCAGCAGGTTGGCATAGCCAAGTCCGGCGCGCGCTAGCAGCGGCAGCGCCTTGTCGGTGCTGCCTTGGTTGGCGGCGTGCAGCGCCTGATAATGCACCAGGCGCACCGCCTGGACCGGATCGTCGGCGGCGCGAACAAGCTGTTCGGCGCGGGCGAAGATCGAATCTGCTTCGGCATATCGCCGTTGGTTTGAGACTTGCAATCCGAGCGAGATCAAGCTGACGACGGTGTTCGGGTTGTCGGCACCGAGCGCTTTTTGCTGGAGCAGCAATGCCGCCCGCATGTTCTTCTCGGCGCCCAAGAAATCCTCGGTCCGATTGGCGTCATCGGCGACGCGCACCAGCCGGTCATATTCGCCAACATCCCCAGAGCTGAAGGCGCGGGCGGCAGCGCGTTCGGCGACCAGCCGCTGTGCCGCGCCGCCTTGCGCCTCACTGGCGGCCGCCGTGGCAGGAAGGCGGCCGGACAGCACCCCAATGGCGCGTTCCATCACCGGCAACGACGGCTGTACCCCGTCCGCCAGCCATACCCGCCCCCCAACCGTGGCAACCAGGGCGATATGCGCCCAGCCGCCGACGCGGCGGGTGCATTGCAACAGGAGCGCCGGTTCGCTGCCGAGGATCGTGGTGGCAGCCGGTGGTTGGCAGGCATAGCGCTGCTCCAGGCCAATGCGCCACGGGCCGTTGGTGGCCACCTCGGCAGCTGAGGCCGGCGAACCCGGCGGCGGGCGGCGGACGCGCGCGCTAGGCTGCAGCCAGGTGCCGCAATAGACGTCGGCACCCTCGCCGAGATTCTGTTGGGTGCAATCCTCTCCGGATGCATTCTTGCCCACCGCCAGACCGCCCTCGGCCCGGCTCGACTGGCCGCCGCTGACATAGGCTGTCTCCGGCGGCGCGGTGCACGCGGCGAGGCCGATCAGGACGGGTGCCAGCAAGACGGCGACGAGGCTGGGGCGGATCCGCAGCATGTCAGTAGTCCTCGTCCGAGACATTGGGCAATTGCACGTCGGCGTCGTCCTGAGTCGGGCGATCGCGGATGATCGGCACGTCGCGCAGCGGGCTGAGCGGCGGCACCGTCTGCACCGGCAACAGCACGCAATTGACCGAGGTGATCGGACAGGCGTTGAACCGGTAATCGCTGTTTGGCAGCGGCGAGATATTGGCCTTGTTGGCGGCCGCCTGGCCATCGACACCGCCGATCTTGCCGAACAGATCCACCTTGCCGCCGCCGCCCAGCACCAGCAGGCCGGCAATGTCGACCGTGCCGGTGGCGATGCCATTCTGCCGCGTCACCAGGATCAGGTCGGTCGCCTTGCCGACCAGTTGGCCGATGCTGATCGTTCCGGCATCCGGCTGCGGCAGCACGAAATCGATTGTCGCCTTGCTGGCGCTGAACGGTACCACGGTGATGTTGCCGGTGGAGATCTTGCCCGGCCCGCCGCCACCGGCAATGGCAAGGAAGCTGCCGAGCTGGCTGGTGGTCAGCGCGGCGATCTGCGGATCGGTCAGCTTGGCGTCGATCTTCTGGGCGCCGCGATCCAGCCCGTCCGTGGTGAACGCAACACCATCGGCGACGGTTATGCTGCCGGCGGCGGTGATGCCGAACAATCGGGCGGTCACCGGGCCGGCGATCGCCAGCGGCGCCGCGTTGTTCAGGCTGAATCTGCCGTCGGCAAGATTGGCGCTGACCAGTGTTGCGATGGTATTGGCGCCGGTCAGCGCGATGTTGCCGGTACTGCTGGCCGAGGCGGCAAGCTTGCCGGCGATCAGCGCACCTGGCGCGGTGACACCCGTCGACGTGGTCAGTTGCAACAGGCCGCCCGGCGCGGCGACCTTGGCGCCTGCGGCAATCGTGATGGCCCCGTTGGGAGCGGAGAGCGTTGTCGCCTTGGTCCCGCCACTGCTGACGAAACCTGCGATATTGATGTTGCCGCTTGTAGCCAGCGTTGTGGCGCCGGATGCCGTCATGCTGCCGGTGGTCTGGGCGATTCCGCCGCTGCCAGCGACGAGGTCGAGCGTGGCGGCGCTGGCTTTACCGGACAAAGCGATGCCGCCCGTGGTGTTACTGGCGGTCAACGCCATCGCCCCGCTGGCCGTGGCGGTGCCAGTGACATCGATCGCCTTGGTGGCGCTGGCCGTGTCGGTGATGACGATATTCGTCGCGCTCAACGGACCGGCAAGCGTCAGCGCCGTGCTGTCGACCAGGCTGAAGGCGCCGCCGCTGACCGCGAACGAGCCCAGCGTGGTGACACTATTGCTGGGCTGGTCGAGCACGACGTTGCCGATGCTGCCGCCGGTGCTTTGCAGCGTGCCGGCGGTGATGCTGCCGCCGGTCTGGGTGATGCCGGCGCTGCCGGCCGTGAGGTCGAGCGTAGCGGCACTGGCGGTGCCGGACAACGCGATGCCACCAGCTGCGTTGCTGGCGATCAGCGCCATCGTTCCGCTGGCCGTAGCGGTGCCGGTGATGTCGATCGCCTTGGTGGCGGCGGCAGTGTCGGTGATGGTGACATTGCTGGCACTCAGCGGCCCGGCGAGGGTCAGCGCCGTGCTGTCGACCAGGGTGAAGGCGCCACCGCTGACCGCGAACTTGCCCAACGTGGTGACGCTGTTGCCCGACTGGTCGAGCACCACGTTGCCGATGCTGCCGCCGGTACTTTGAAGCGTGCCGGCGGTGATGCTGCCGGCGGACTGGGTGATGCCGCCGTTGCCGGCTGTGAGATCGACCAGGCCGGAGGGTGTGGCGTCAACGATGCCGGACAGCGTGATGCCGCCAGCACCCGGCGCATTGAGGACGATCAAGCCGGCAGCGCCGCTACGCAGGGTGCCGGGAACATTGATGGCAGCGGTTGCGCCGGAGAGGCTGGTCAAGACGATATTGTCGGCGGATACGGTGCCTGTGACCGTTAGCGCCAGATTGTTCGCCAGCGTGAACGTGCCACCAGACACGGCAATATCGCCAATTGAACCGACACTGTTTTTCGTCGATGTCAGGTCGACTGCGCCCGCAATGCCACCAGAACTGAACAGCTTGCCTGCGATGATGGCGCCCCCTGGCTGCTGCACGCCGCCGGTTCCGGCGGAAAGGTCGATCGTGCCGGTCGGCGTCGCATTCAGCGCGTTGGACAGGGAAAAGCCGCCGAGCTGGATCGCTCCGCCAGGGCCAACAGCCTCCAGCTTGATGAGGCCCCCTGGCCCCGCGGTGATACCGTCAAATGTCGTGGAAATGGTGCCGTTCAGCGCGCGCAGTGACACGTTGTCGGCCGACAACTGCGAGGCGATGACGCCGGCGCTGTTGACCAAGGTGAAGCTGCCACCCGACACTGCCACCGAGAAAATGTTGCCAATGGCATTTCCAGGGGCACTCAGCACCATATCGCCGCCAACGGCGCCGCCAAAAAGGTTCGCGGCGGAAAGGCTGCCGACAGTCTGGGAAATGCCGCCACTGCCTGACGTGAGAATCAGATTCCCCACGGTGGTCACAGTGCCAGATAGCGCGAGTCGGCCGGTTTTGTTGAACGCCGCCAGGGTCACGCCCGAAGTGGCGGCGATCGTGCCGCTGAATTGCAATGCGTTGAGCCCTGGCGCGCCAGACTGGATGGAAACGGAATTCGCGCCAATCGATCCGACGACGGACAACGGCGCATTCTGGATCAGGTCAAAACTGCCGCCGGGAACGGAGAAGTCGCCCAATGTCGTGATGGCGTTGGCGATCTTGGTCAATTGCACCAAGCTGCCGCTGGATCCCCGCAACGTCGCGGCGGTGATCGAGCCAGCGCTTTGGAAAATCCCACTCTTGCCTGCGGTGAGGTCGATGGTGGCGGCATTCAGCGTACCCGACAGCGCGATGCCGTCGCTGGACACCAGGGTCATCGTGCCGGTGGCCGAGGCGTTGCCGCTGATGGACAGCGCGTTAGATCCGGACGCAGTATTGGTGACGGTGATGCTGGACGCAGTGAGCGGTCCGACAATGTCCAGCGGGATGTTGCTCGCGAGCGTGGCGCCGCCAACGACAGCGAGCGTGGTGACCCGGCCGATAGCGTTGCTGGCCGTCCCCATGATGAGCTCGCCACCGACCCCACCGGCGCTGCGTAGCGTGCCGGCAGTGACGCTGCCACCGAACTGCGCGACGTGGCTACCCGCCGATACGTCGAAGATGCCGGTCGCCGAGGCGTTGATGACGCCGTTCAGGTTGATCTGGCTACTGGATTCGCTGGCGGTGAGCGTGATCACGCCGCCTGCCGTCGTGGTGAGGCTGCCGTTAATCGTGAGTGAGGACGGCAGCCCGACGCTGGCGATCAGAGTGATGGCGTCCGCGGCGACTGCGCCCGTCACGTCCAGCGGTGAACTGTCGACCAGGGTCAGGCTGCCGCCGGTGATCGTGGCGTTGCCGAGGGTGACGACGCTGTTAGTTGTCTGGTCGAGCTTCGCATTGCCGCCCGCGACGGCGATGGTCAGGGTGCTGGCGGCGAGGCTACCGCCGGGCTGGGCGATGCCGCCACTGCCGGCGATGAGGTCCACGGCACCGCCAGCGACGGTCCCGGCGAGCACCAGGCCACCGGCGGCATTGCTGGCCTGAAGGCCCAGTGTGCCGGTTCCGGCATCCAGCGTGCCATTCACTGTGATGGCGGTGCCGGCGGCGGAACCGACCAGCGCAATCCCGGTCGCCTTGACCGTGCCCGCGACATTGAGTGCCGACGCGTCGGTCAACGCAAAGCTGTTGCCCGTGACAACGAAATTATCCAGCCGCCCAATGGCGTTCGCCGCCTGGGTCAGCGCCACCGCGCCGGTCGTCCCGCCCGTGCTGCGCAGGCTGCCGGCGGTGATGCCGCCGCCGGTCTGACTAATCCCACCGGTGCCGGCGGACAGATCAACCGCGCCGGTGACGCTGGCATCAAGCGCGCCCGACAGGGCGATGCCGCCCGCCGCATTGGTTGCCGCCAGCGTAAGAGTGCCGCCGGCGCCGGTCTTGATGCTGCCGGAAACGTCGATCGCCTTGGTGGCGGCCGCCTCGCCGCGCAGCGTGACGTTGGCCGCGCTGAGGGAACCGCTCACGGACAGCGCGGCGCTGTCGATCAGGGTGAAATCGCCACCTGTGACCGCAAAGCCACCAAGTGCCGCCACGCTGTTTGCGGTTTCGCCGAGCGCCACGGTGCCCGCGCTGCCGCCGGTGCTCTGCAATGTCGCCGCGGTGATGCTGCCGGCGGTCTGCGCGATGCCGCCGCTGCCGGCGGTCATGTCCAGCGTGCCGGTCGTGAGTATCCCGGAAAGCGCGATGCCCGCCGCCTTGTCGGTGACTGCGAGCAAGGTGGTGCCGGTGCTGGTGACGCTGCCGCTGACCGTCAGCGCGGTCCCGTTGGCGCTGTCGCGAATGGTGACGGCGGTGCCCGAAACCGCCCCGGCAATGTCCAGCGCGAGGCTGTCGCGCAGCACCAATGCTGCCCCGGTGACGGCAAAATCGCCCAATGTGCTGATCGCATTGCCGGCCTAGTCGAGTGCCACCGCCCCGGTGGAGCCGCTGCCGCTCCGCAGCGTTCCCGCAGTGATGCTCCCGGCACTCTGGTTGATGCCACCACTGCCGGCGGAGAGGTCGACCGTGCCGGTGGCGCTGGCGTCCAGCTTGCCGGACAGCGCGATGCCGCCCGCGCCGTTGGCGGCCGCCAGCGTGATCGTGCCGCCGGCCGCGGTGTTGAGCACACCGCTGATGTCCAGCGCCTTGGACGACGCGGCAAAGCTGCGCAGCGAAATGCTGCTGGCCGACAACGTGCCGCCGACAACCAGCGCGCCGTCGCTTGCCAAGGCGAGATCGCCAGTCACCGCAAAAGGACCCAGCGCGCCAATGGTGTTGCCGCCTTGAGCAATGTCCAGCGATGCGGCGGTGGCGGTGAGCACAGGGATGCTGAGCCCACCGGTGGATTGGCTGATGGTGCCGCTGCTGATCAGTTCCAGCGTGGTCGCGTTCGGCGCCACCGTGCCGGACAGCACGATGCTGGCCGCCTTGTTGGCGTTGCCGGCACTGCTGGCTTGGCCGATGCGAACCAGCGTCGCCGTAATGTTGGTGAGGTCGCCCAGCGCGAAATCGCCCGGCGCGGTCCCCAGGCCGAAGCTGGCGGCGCCATTGTTGGGCCCGATCTCGATCGTCCCACCGGTTGCGGTCAACGCCCCGGTGCCGGTAAAGCTCATGCCGGCGGCGGAAATCGACAGCGTGCTGCCCGCACCGGCGCTGACCGGAGCATCGACGGCCAGGCTGGTGGTGCTAGCCAGCGTGATGGCGCCGTTGACCGCCAGCGGGCCGAGGCCGTTGATGACATTGGCCTGTGCAAGCAACAGCGCGCCACCAATGCCGCCAGTGCTGCGCAGTGTGCCGGCGGTGACGCTGCCCGCGCTCTGGTTGACGCCCGCCGAACCCGCACTCAGGTCGAGCACCCCGGTCGCGCTGCTGTCGAGCTTGCCGGTCAGCACGATCCCGCCCGCGCCGTTGCTCGCCGCGAGTGCGATCGTCCCGCCAGCGGCGACCGAGAAGTCAGCCGAGGAAATGGCAATCACACTGGCCGAGGCAGCGCTGCTGCGCAGGGTCGCGTTGGCCGCCGAAACGGTGGCTGCCGCCGACAGCGCCTGGGTGGTGGCCAAGGTCAGGTCGCCGGCCGCGGCGAATTTCCCAAGGGTTGCAATGGCGTTGCCGGTCTGGCCGAGATCGGCGCCGCCAATAATGCCGGTCGTGGCCAGCGTGCCGGCGGTGATCTTGCCGGCGGTTTGGTTGACCGTGCCGGCGCCGCTCAGTTGCAGCGTGCCACCGGCGCCGGCGTCGATCGTGCCCGCCAGCGCCGTGCTGCCGGTGGCGGCACTGGTGGTGAGCGTGATCGTGCCGGGCGCGCTGAGTGCGAGTGCGCCAGTCGCCGCAAGATTGAGCGCCGCCCCCGCAGCACTCCCGGTCAGCGCGATGCCGGTCGCCTTGACGGTGCCGGTCACATCCAGCAACGCCGCGCTGGTGATCGAGACGGCGCCGGTCGTGGCGAGGTCGCCGATACCGGCGATGGTGTTGGCGGCGTTGTCCAGCGTGACCGGCCCGGTGATACCGCCGGCACCAGAGACCAGATTCTTGGCGGCCAGCACCCCGCCCGTCTGGGTCGCGCCATTGGCGGCGGTGACGAGTTCCAGCCCGCCCGTGGTCAGCGTGCCCGCGGTGAGCACAACCCCGGTCGCCGCGTTCAGCCGCAGCAAGGGCGTCGCCGCACTGGCGTCGAGATCGGCGCGCAAGGTGATGCCGGCGGCCTTCGAGGTGATGTTGATCTGGTCGGCCGTAAACGCCACCAGATCGAGCACCGCGAAGTCGCCACCGTTCACCGCCCCCAGGCTGATCGCCACGGTCGGGGCCAGCAGCTCGATGGTGCCGCCCGCGGCATTCAGGCTGCCGCCGGTCTTGACTGCGATCGCATCGGCCTCAAGCCGGATGGTGCGGCCGGCACCCACCGTCACGGCGCCGGCAATGCTCAGCGTGCTGCCGGTCTGGTTGCCCAGGATGATATCGCCGCCCGTTGCCGTGATGGCACCAATCCGTGCGATGGCGTTGTCGCCGGTGGCCTTCAGCGTGCCGGTGATGCCGAGGCTGCTGCGCAGCATGCCGGCGGTGATAACGCCGCTGCTGATGACCCCGGCACCCGCGCTGGTAGAGATATCGAAGGTCCCGGCGCCAACATTGACCGGCCCGCTGATCGCCAGCCCGCCGGCATTGACCAGGACAAGGTCGCCGGTCGACACGGTGATGCTGCCCAGCGTGGTGATCGCGTTGGTGGCGGAGGTCAGCTTCACCGTGCCGTCAGCGCCAAAGCCGCTGCGCAGCGTGCCAGTGGTCAGCCCGCCAGCGGTCTGGGTGATGCCGCCGGTGCCGGCCGACAGGTCGATAATGCCCGTGCTTCCCGCATCGACATTTGCGCCCAGCACCACGGCGCCCGCCGCGTCGCTGGCGCGCAGCGTGATCGTCCGCCCGGCGCCGGTGGTCAACGGTGCCGCAACCTCCAATGTGCCGGCGGTGGTGACAACCAGGCCGATATTGCCCGCACCGGTCACGACGGCGCCGCTGACCTGAAGCCCCGCCGCGTTGGTCAGGCTGAAATCGCCGATTCCGGTCAGCGTAAAGCCGCCGAGACTGGCAATCTTGTTGCCGCTCGAATCGAGCGCCACGGCGCCGGCGACATTGCCGGTGCTGCGCAGGTTGGCGGCCAGGATCGCGCCAGTGGTCTGCGTCACCCCCCCGGTACCCGCCGAAACATCGACCGTGCCGGCCGTGGCGTCGATGGTGCCGGACAGCGCGATGCCACCGGTCGCCTTGCTGGCGGCCAATGCGATTGTCGGGACGGCGCCGGTAGCGGTGAGGCTGCCAGTGGCATTGATGGCGGTGGCGCTGGCCGCACTGCTGGTGATCGCGATCGAGTCGGCGGTCAACTTGCCGTCGATAGTCACCGCGCTGCCGGTCTTCAACGAGAACGCGCCGATAGCTGTGAGGTCGCCAACCCCGGCAACTGCATTGCCGGCCTGGTCGACGGTCACCGCGCCAAGCACGCCGCCCGAGGACACCAGCGACCCCGCCACGACCGATCCGCCGGACTGAACGACGCCGTCTGCGCCGGCATTGATGTCCAGCTTGCCGGTGCTGCTGACATCCACAGTGCCGGCAAGAGCAATTCCACCCTTGGTCGCGTTGCTGGCAACCAGCACCGCAGTTCCGCCCGCGACTGTGGTCAAGCTGCCGCTCACCGTGATCGCCGCCCCGGCAGCGGCATCGCCGATCAGCACAATGATATCGGCGCTCACCTTGCCGGCGACATCGAGCGCCAAGCCGGAGCGCAATCCGAGCAACCCGGTCGTCACCGCCATATCGCCAATCGTGCCGATCGCGTGGACGTCGTTGGACAACGTCACGTTGCCGGTGATGCCAGTGCTGCTCTGCACGCGATTGGCGGTGACCAGCGCGCCAGAGATGGCATTGACACCGCTGCCGGTGGCATTCAGGTCGAGCGTGTTGGCCTTCAGCGCGACATCGTTGATGGTGATCCCGCTCGCCCCGGCATCCAGGCGCAATACCGCCGTTGCCGCGACCGAGGCGTCAAAAGCGTCGCGCACCACCAGGCTATCGGCGACCGCCGCGGTCGCCGCCGAACCGCCAAGCCGCAGCGTGGCGCTGCTGATTTTGCCAAGGTCGGCTGCGGTGATCGTCAGTTCCGCCGCTACCGCCTTGCCCAGGCTCATCGAGGCACCGCCTAGCGGCGCGATCTCGACGGTGCCGCCAGCGGCGGACAATGCGCCGGTGGCGAGCTTGAACGCCGGCAGCGCGAGCGCGATCGTCCGTCCGGCGTCCACCGCAAGCGTGCCGGCGATGTCGAGCGTGTTCGCGCTGGCCAACAACAGGTCGCCGCCGCTGACCTTGATACCGCCGGTGGCGTCGATGGCATTGCTGGCGCTGGTGAGCGTCGCCGTTCCGCCAATGCCGCCGGTGCTGACCAGGCTGAGCGTGGTCAGGCTGCCGGTGCTCTGGACCACGCCGCCGCTACCGGCCGAAAGGTCGATCGAGCCCTTGCTGGCGGTCACGGCACCGGACAGCGTGATCCCGCCCGCGGCATCGCTGGCGACCAGGGCCACCGCGCCCGTCACACCACCGGCGGTCAGGCTGCCGGAGACGTCAATCGCGCCCTTCGACGCAGCACTGCTGGTCAGCGTGATGTTGTCGGCCGACACCGCGCCGGTAACCGCAATCGCGGTGGCGCTGGTGACAATCAAGTCACCGGCGCTCAGCACCAGGTCGGCGATCGAGCCAATCGCGTTGGCCGCTTGGGCCAGCTTGGTGGTCCCGGCGATCGGGCTGGTCGCGGTCAGGACGCCCGTGGTGATCGCGCCGCCGGTCTGGGTGACACCCAGGCTGCCGCTAACCAAGTTCAACAGCCCGGCCGAAGTGGTGTCGACGCTCCCGGCCAGGGTGATGCCACCGGTCGCACCCGCGGCGAGGGTCAACAGCTTGCCCACGGTGGACAGCGCCAGCGTGCCGGTCACCTCGATCGCCTTGGCCGATGCCGCGAAGCCCAGCAGGAAACTGTCGCCGCCAAGCTGAACCTTGCCCGCGACGTTCAGGGCCACGCCATTGATCAGGGTAAGCCCGCCGCCGGTCACCGTCATGTCGCCCAGCGTGCCGACCGAATGGACACTGGTGCCCAGCGCCACCGCGCCAGTGATACCACCCGTGCTCTGCAACCTGGTGGCGACGATGACCCCACCCGCGTCAGTGATCCCGCCGCCGGTGGTGGCAAGGTCGAGCGTGTTGGCGGTCAGCGGCCCCTTGGTCAGCGTCATGCCGCCGGTGCCGGCAATCAGCCGGACCGTGGTCGCGGCCGAAGTGTCCAGCGCATCGTTGAGCGCGATCGAATTGGCCGTGACGCCGCCGGCGCTGGCCGTGCCAAGCTGGAGGGTGCCGACCGAGATCTTGTCGAGCGTCGCTTGGGTCAGCACCAACTCTGTCGCGGTGGCCGCTCCCAAACTCATCGCACCGATGGTTGGCGCCAGCTCGAACGTGCCGCCAGCTGAGGCGACCGACCCGGTGGTGATGGTGAATCCCGGCGCCGCGAACGACGCGGTCTTGCCGGCGACCAGCAGCATCGCGCCGGTGATGGTCAACGCGGCACTGTTGACCAGGGCGAAATTGCCGCCGGTGACTTTGATCGCGCCAAGCCCGCCGAGATTATTGGTTACCGAGTTCAGCGCAACACTGCCCACGATGCCGCCGCTGCTGACCAGGCTGCCGGCAACCAGGCTGCCCGCGGATTGGACCACGCCGCCGGCCCCGGCAGTCAGGCTGATGATCCCGGTGGCACCGGCACTGATGCTGCCGACCAGCGATGCCGTGCCCTTGTTCAGCGCGATGCTGCCGGCGACGCTGTTCAGCGCGATGGTCTTGCCCGCGCCGATGGTGCTGACCGGTGCCGCCAGGATCAGGTTTCCGGTGGTGTTCGTCAGCGTGATGTTGTTGGCACCGGTGACCGCGGCATTGACCGTCATGCCCGCGCCGGACAACAGGGTGAAATCGCCGATCCCCGCCTTGGATGTGACGTCGACCGCCGCATTGACGGTCAGCGTGCCGACCGCCTCGATGGTGATGTTGCCAGTGAGGTTCAGGATATCGTCCACCGCGAGGTTGGTGGTGCCGGCGCCACCCTTGGTGGTGATGCTGTCGGTCTTGGTGATCGGGTTTCCGGTGGTCTTGCTGGTCGTGATAACCAAGTCGATCGGGTCGAGCAGGATCGAGCCGAAAGCACCGGCCGCGGCGGTGACATCGACGCGGCCGCCAAGGGCGATGACGTCGCCGGAAACCTCAATGAAGCCGCCATCGCCGCCCTCCGGCCCGCCACGGGCGCTCAGCGCGCCACGGTGCTCGGTGGTGCCGATCTGGCTGAGCACGGTGATGTCGCCGCCACGGCCGAGCTGGGTGGCATCGGCGGCAATGCGCGCGCCGGACTCGATGAGCACATCGCGTGCCGTCGGTGCCTTGAACGACGGGCCCGCCTTGGCGCGGGCCATGGTGGTGCCAACCGCAATGCTGCCGCCACCGGCGCCGCCCGAGGCATCGATCACCGCACCTGCCTTCACGGTGACGCTGCGCGCAGGGGCATTGATTTCGATCTGCCCGCCCTTGCTGCCGGTAATTTCGCCACGGGCAACGATGCTGCCGGTGACAGCGACATTGCCACCGGCGGCGGTGATGGCAATCTGCCCGGTGGCGCTGCCCGTCGGCGTGGCGACAGTATTGGCGCGCAACGTGCCGCCAGAGGTGACCAGCGTCTGCACCAGCCCGTCGATGGCGCTGGCGGTCAGCAGGATGGTGCCGCCGTCGGCCACAATGACGCCGGAATTCGTCACCAGGGCGGTGGCGGCCTTGCCGTCCGCCCCAACCGGGGCCTGCGTCACCTGCCTTGAGACATCGATCGACAACAGGCCGTCGCCATAAAAGTCAACCGTATGGGCCTCGGCGCCAGCCAGCAGGACGCGACCCATCTGGGCGCGGATCACGCCGGAATTGGCCACCTGGGGACCGACCAGCGCCGCGAGTCCGGCCTGCGCCACGGTAATGGTGCCGTGATTCTCGACCTTCGCGCCGGCACGGGCGGCCTGGTCGAACACCAGTCGCTTTTTGCGGGCGTTCTCCTCCGAGATGCCATGGGTCGAGGCGATCAGCGTGCTGACATTCACCTCCGCACCCTGGGTGAATACCACGCCGGACTGGTTGGAGATGACAACGACACCGTTCGAGTCGAGCCTGCCGGCGATCACCGAGGGGGTGGGGGTGACGACGCGGTGGACCGAGACCGGCGCGTCGATCTTCACTGACGCCTTGGCGCCAATATTGAACGTTTGCCAGTTATAGACGCCATAGGTCGTGGACTGACGGATCGTCATGCTGGCGGAGGTGGGGGTGGTCGTCGAAGTGATCGTGGCCTGGCCCGCGATTGTCTGCCCACCAGTGGGAAGGGCATTCGGCGCCGGCATCGTCTGGGCGGCGGCGTGGCCGGCGGGAAGGGCGATGCCGGCCAGAAACACGGCCTGCAAAGCGGTGCTGTGCAGCAGGTCGGGCCGCGCGCGCAACGTGCCTGGGACGATCCGCAGAGCGTCCCGCCGTTCCGCTTGGCACTTGATCGAATGGCGGTTCCGTTTGGCGGCGCCGGGCTCGCGTTCGATCATCACGCACTCTCCTCAGGGCCGGCTCGGGTGCCACTCTGGCAGGTCGTCACGTCGCGCGTGCGCATGGTCAAAACCGGGTGACCAGGCGCCAGTAGAAGGCATCGCCGCGCAGTGCCGGGGCGCCAGATTGCACCCCCAGCGGACGACGGGTCAGCCGATGCGCCCATTCCATGTCGAGCGAAACATTGGAGGTAAAACGCAGCCGCGTCCCGGCGCCGAAGGAATGCAGCCGCCGGTTCGGATCGGTCTTCTGGTTCTCCACAGTCTCGCCCCAGTCGTAGAAGCTGTAGAAAGTGCTTGCGACGTCCAGCGGATACCCAAACGCGTCGAAGGCAAAGCTGGTATTGAGCTGCAACTCGACGGCGGTTGCCCAAGCCTTGTCGCCGGTCACCTCGCCCGCATAATAGCCGCGGTTGATGCGCCCCCCGCCGAGATAGAACTTCTCCGCCGACGGCAGGATGTCCGGGCTGTACTGCGCCGCCAGCGTCGCCTGCAGCGCCACCGTCGCACCCTCCCATGGCTGGAACAGGTTCTGCGTCCGGCTGAGCTCGATATTGACCTTGGTGAACTCGACCACCTGGTTCTGCCGGCCGACATTGGCCGGATTGCTGCGCGACGCGCCAAGTGCGGACAGCCCGCGCGACACCTTGAAGCTGGCCTGGTTGACCGCGCTGCGCTCCGCCCCCAGCCAGGTATCCTGGCGCGTATATTCCGCACCCCCGCGCAGCACTCGCAGATTGTCGCGGCTGGCCTGCCGCCCCGGCTGCCCGGTCAAGATCTCGCTTTCCAGCAACTCGAAGGTGCCGAACACCCCCAACGACTGCTGGCGCGTGCGGATCACCGGATAGCTCGCGGTCAGCCCGGCATTGGTGGTCACCCCGTGATAGCGGTTGGCGCGCAGCGCGCCCGACGGATCGGCCGTACCCGAGCCGCCAAACAATCGGATTTTGAGCCCCGAACTGCCGACAAATGCCTCGCTGGCAATCTGGCCAAAGATCTGTGTGTTATTGAACGAACGAAACAGGGAAACCGTGGTCCGCTCGCCATACTCGGTGAAACTGTTCGCATCGATTGCGAGCAGCGCCCCCTCCGGCCCGGTGAACGGCGTGCCGCGATTATCCGCGACAAAGGTCGCCCCCCAAGCCACCCGCTGCACTTGCGCGATCAGCGTCAGCGCCCCAGGCGCTTCGGCGGACGGCCGCAACACCGCGCGCACCGCAACCCCCGGCACGTCCTGCGCTAGCAGCAACGCCCGCTCGAGCGTACCCGAGTCGATCGGGCGCTTCTCGGTCAGCCGATTGAGGAAGCGCAACACCTGGGTGCCCGCCGGACCGATATCACCATCCAGCTTCACCTCGGCAATATGCCCTTCGGTCACCACGAACCGCACACGGCCGCCGCCGCCATCGGCCAGGATAACCCCGGTCAACAAATACCCGTCGGCGCGATAGCGCGCGAGAATCTCCTGCCGCGCCGCCTCAACCTGGGCGCGCGTCACCCTGCCTTGCAGCGGAACCAGGATCCCGGACCAGCTGGAATCCGGATAGACGGTCGAGCCTTCAACCGCAGCACTGGACAATTGAAAGACATCGTCCGGATTGCCGCTGAAAGACATCGTCCGGATTGCCGCGCGCGATCGCCGGTGCCGGCGCGGTCACCGCAGGGCCCGACACCGCGGGCGCCCTGGCCGGCGCAATGCGCGGGATCGGCGAACCCTGCGGGATTTGCGGCGCCAATTGTGGAGCTTGCGCGCGCGAGGCGACGGGTGCTGCGATCCACACGGCGGCGGCGATCGCGGCACGCATGACAACGCGCCCGGCCATCCCGGCCCGTCGCTGCTGTCGTGCCGTTTCCTCCCGAGTGACCAGTGTCGTACCCTCCTGGTTAACGCCGCACAGCCTCGCAGTTTTCACGCTTCGGTCAAAGCATGCAATGCTGCGAATGCAAAAGATCACCGTATCATGCACCCCGTGGGCCCGTTAGCGGCTCGTCCCGGTGCCATGGTGTGCGAACACAACGCGCAAGGAGCAACGCCATGGCCCTGCCGACGCCAACACTGGATCACGTCGTGGTCAACGTGCACGACCGGATGGACGAAGCCCAGGCGCTGTATGGCCGTCTCGGCTTCACCCTGACCCCGCGCGGCTATCACTCGCTGGGCTCGATCAACCATCTGGCGATCTTCGGGACAGACTACCTGGAACTGATTGGCACTCCGCCCAACGGCGGCGCGCGCCGAGACATCCTCGGCTGGCCCATGGGACTCAACGGCCTGGTCTGGGGCACCGACGACTCGGCGGCGGTGTCGACCGCCCTGACGGCGGCCGGCGTCGAATGTTCGCCCCCGAACGAATTTACCCGCCCCGTCGAACTGCCAGGCGGCGCACGTGACGCCGTCTTCCGCACCGTGCGGCTACCGAACGAAACCACTCCGGCCGGCCGCCTCTATTTCTGCCACCATTTCACCCGCGACCTGGTCTGGCGCGACGAATGGCGCAGCCATGCCAACGGCACGGCCGGCGTCCTGGAGTCTGTGATCGCCGCCGAGGACCCGGCACACCTCGCCAGCCTGTTCCGCCGCATGTTCGGCGCGGCGGCAATACGCCCAGTCCCCGGCGGCTTCCGCCTCGCCGTTGGACTATCCCGTTTCGACATCATCGACCCGCGCGAGTTGACCGCGCGCTTCGGTGCGGCAGTCCCGGCTGCCCAAGGCCGGCGCGAATGGATGGCTGCCCTGGTCCTGCGCACCCGTGACGTGGCGATGGCGGCACAAGCCTTGCGCGCCGGTGGCATCGCACTGGCTGAAAACACGCCCGACCGCGTGCTGGTCGGCCCGGACCAGACGCTGGGCGTGACCCTCGCCTTCGTGGCATAGGAGCAGTCGCAATGTCTGACAAAGTCCTGGTGGTAACCGGCGGCAGCACTGGCATCGGCGCCGCGGTAGCGCGACTGGCAGCAACACACGGCTACGCGGTCGCCCTCTCCTACCGCAGCAGCGCCGTCCCGGCCGAACAGGTCGTGGCCGACATCCGCACCGCCGGCGGCCGCGCCTTCGCCATGCGGGCCGACAGCGCCAGCGTCGCCGACACCGCGGCCTTCTTCGCCGCCGTGGATCGCGCGTTCGGCCCGCTCACCGCATTGGTCAACAATGCTGGCATCACCGGCCCGATGAGCCGCATCGAAGACCTCGACCCCGCCGCCCTGGACGAGGTTCTGGCAATCAACGTGCGCGGCTGCTTCCTGGCCCTGCGCGAGGCCATTCCGCGCATGGCCACCGACCTCGGCGGCGGCGGCGGCGTCGTGGTCAACGTCTCGTCGCGCGCCTCCGAAATCGGCGGCGCCGTCGAATGGGTCCACTACGCAGCCTCCAAAGGCGCGGTCGACACCCTGACCATCGGCGCCTCGCGCGAACTCTCGCCCCGCGCGGCATCCGGGTCAACGCCGTCAACCCCGGCCTGATCGACACCGAAATCCACGCCAAGGCCGGCATGCCCGACCGCGCCGAACGCTTCCGCCCGATGATCCCGATGGGCCGCGCCGGCTCGGCCGAGGAAGTGGCCGATGTGATCTTGTGGCTGCTCTCTGACCAGAGTTCCTACGTCACCGGCGCGCTGGTGCCGATTGGTGGTGGGCGATAGGAAGCATGTTCTTTTTTGAAAAAAAGAACCAAAAAACTTCTATCCATTTGGACGGGTGCCAGTCGTCAGCGCCCAGCCTAAACGGATAAAGTCTTTTTGCTTCTTTTTCTTCAGAAAAAGAAGACCCTTCCTACCCACCTACTAAATGGTTCGCCCACTGCCCGCGCAGCGCCAGTTTCTGTACCTTCCCGGTCGCGGTATGCGGAAGCTCCTTGACGACCACGACATCGTCGGGGATCCACCACTTCGCCACCTTGCCGTCGTAGAACGCCAGCAGGCCGGCCTTGTCGATTTCCCGCCCCTCGCGCGCTACCACGATCAACAACGGCCGCTCGTCCCACTTTTCGTGTCGCGCCGCGATGATCGCCGCCTCCGCCACATCCGGGTGCGACATGGCAAGATTCTCAAGCTGGATCGAGCTGATCCATTCGCCGCCCGATTTGATCACATCCTTCGACCGGTCGGTGATTTCCATGTAGCCATCGGCATCGATGGTGGCCACGTCACCGGTGGCGAACCAGCCATCTTCCGTTAGTGCATCGCCCGCGGTGCCGCCGAAATACGAGCTGCAAACCCAAAAGCCCTTCGACTGCAGGTGGCCTGACGTCCCGCTGCCCCAGGGTAGTTCCTGACCCTCGTCATCAACGATCCGCATATCGACGCCATAGATGCTGCGCCCCTGCGTCAACTGCAGCCGCATCTTCTCCTCGCCGGCAAAATGCGCATTGGACGGCTTCGGCGCGTTGTAGGTGCCCAGCGGCGACAACTCGGACATGCCCCAGGCATGGTCGATACGGATGCCGTATTCCGTGTCGAACGCTTCGAACAACATGCGCGGACAGGCCGAGCCGCCAATAACGAAGCTCTTGACCGTGTGCAGCCGCTCGCCGCTCGCCCGTAAATGGTTCAGCAACCCCAGCCATATCGTCGGCACCCCCGCCGACAACGTCACCTTTTCGTCGTTCATCAGCGCGGTGAGGCTGGCGCCGTCCATATGCCGCCCGGGCAGGATGATCGAGGCGCCAACCATCGGCGCGCTGTAAGGCGTGCCCCAGGCATTCACGTGGAACATCGGCACCACTGGCAAAACCCGGTCGGCGGCGCGCAGCCCGATGACGTCGGCCATGTTGCTGGCAAACGCATGCAGCACCGTGGAGCGATGGCTATACAACACGCCCTTCGGCTTGCCGGTGGTCCCAGACGTATAGCAAAGTGCCGCCGCGGTATTCTCGTCGAAGCTCGGCCAAGCATAGTCCTCGTCTGCCGCCGCCATCAGCTCCTCATAGCACAGCAGCTCCATCCCGTCCGGCAGCGCAATGTCCGGCATGTGCGCCCGCTCTGTCATGATCACCACCGCGCGCAAATTCGCCCGCACGGCGGCTGCCACCGCGGCAATCAACGGCGCAAAGGTGGTGTCGAGGAACAGCACCACGTCCTCGGCATGGTTCATGATGTAGATCAGGTCAGCCGGCGCCAGCCGCGGGTTGATGGTGTGGCAGATCGCCCCCATCCCCGAGATGCCATAGTACAGCTCGAAATGGCGAAACCCGTTCCACGCTATCGTGGCAACCCGGTCGCCCTGCTTCACCCCCAGCCGCTGCAACACCCGCGCCACCCGCCGGCAGCGCGGCTCGACCTCGCGATAGGTGGTCCGGTGAAGCGGCCCCTCGACAGTCTTGGAGACAATCTCGCCAGTCGGGTGGTGACGCGCGGCATGACAGAGGATGGAACTGACCAGCAGCGGTTGGTCCTGCATCAGGCCGAGCATGCGCGTTTCTCCCGTCGTTGCGGCGATTTCGCCTTGGACGAGTCAATCTAGTGCCGCATCGCGCGCGCGCCAACAGGATATGGCGGCTAAGATAAGGCTGGGCTCTGCCCAGACCCGCCAGGGGCCAAGCCCCTGGACCTTAAAAATTGAGGGCCAAGCCCCTTGACCCTATAGATTAAGGGTCCAGGGGGCTTGGCCCTCTGGCGGGGCTGGGCGGAGCCCAGTCTTCATTCACCCATGCTGGGCAATAAAGCTCTTAATCCGCGGCGCCACATCGCTGTTGAAGCGCCGTCCGTTGAACAGCCCGTAGTGCCCAACCCCCGGCTGCTCCCAATGGGCGTGCTTCTCAGGGGCGAGATTATGCGCCAGCTTGTGCGCCGCCTGGGTCTGGCCAAGGCCCGAGATATCGTCGCGCTCCCCCTCCACGGTCAGCAACGCTGTCCGGGTAATCGCCGCAGGCGCAACGATCTCGCCGCGATGGCTGAACATCCCGCGTGGCAAATGATGCTCCTGGAACACCTTCTCGATCGTCTGCAAATAATACTCGGCCGGCAGATCCATCACCGCGCGATACTCGTCATAGAACGAGCGCTTGGACGCCAGCGGCTCGCCATCGCCTTCGACCAGATGCTGGAACATCTGCCAATGCGCTTCAACATGCCGGTCCAAGTTCATCGCCATGAACCCCGCAAGCTGCAAAAACCCCGGGTATACTTGGCGCATGAACCCCATATTGCCGAACGGCACCCGGTGGATGACGTTGCGGCGGAACCAGTCGAGATTGCGGCTCTTGGCAAAGGCATTGACCGCCGTCGGCCCCTCGCGCGTGTCGATCGGTCCGCCGATCAACGTCATGCTGCGCGGTGCTAGATGCGGCGCGTCGGCATTCATCAGCGACACCGCCGCCAGCACCGGCACCGCCGGCTGACACACCGCGATCACATGGCAATCCGGCCCCAGATGGGTGATGAACGCGGTCACGTCGTCGACATAGTCGTCCAGGCTGAAATCCGGCCCGATCACCGGCATGTCGCGTGCATCGCGCCAATCGGTGATGAAGACATCGTGGTCCGGCAAAAACGCCTGCACCGTGCCGCGCAACAGCGTGGCGTAATGCCCGGACATCGGCGCCACCAGCAGCACCACTCGATCCCCCGGCCGCGACGCATCGCGCCGGAAATGCAACAGGTCGCACCACGGCCGGTGGAAAACCACCTCCTCATGCACGGCAACCTCGGCCCCGTCGATCACCGTGGTCGGCAGCGCAAAAGCCGGCTTGCCAAACGCCCGCGTCGAATGTTCAAAACTGTCCAGCGCCGCGCTCGAAATGCGTCCCAACGGCGTATTGCGCATTGGGTTGAATGGCAGGTCCAGCAGCGACAAAGCCCCGGTGGCGGCCATCCGCATGGGGGCCATCGCGACCCGCTGCATTTCGTACACGTGATAGAGCATTCGACCTCGTCGGTGTTCGCGCGCTGGCCCCACCCGGACGGAAGCCCGGTGCCTCGCTGGCATGCCTCGATACCCTCTTCTGTGCCAGCGCATCCGGGCATATCATCGCCGTCAACGCTGGCCGCCATGGCGTGGGTTCGCCGGCGAAGTCCGCCCCTTGCTGGGGTATCGGATATTCCATAAGAACGGATGAAGCTACAAGTCGCTGCCGCCGCGCGCTGAATTCACGGCTGATGCGCGTGAAACACGCGACCCAAACCGCTGACAACGTCCAGAGGAACAGCCCCAATGACCGATGTCTTCATCGTATCCGGCGTCCGCACCGCCGTTGGCACCTTCGGCGGCGCGTTGAAGGACATGACACCCTCGGCCCTCGTCGCCGCCGTCACCAAGGAAGCCGTCGCCCGCAGCAAGGTCGACCCAACCCAGATCGGCCTGGCGGTCTTCGGCCAGATCATCCACACCGAACCGCGCGACATGTACATCTCGCGCATCGCCGTGATCGAAGCCGGTCTGCCCCAGGAAATCCCCGCCATCACCGTCAACCGCCTCTGCGGCAGCGGGCTCCAGGCCATCCTCACCGCCGCCAACGCCATCAAGGCCGGCGACTGTGACATCGCCATCGCCGGTGGCGTGGAAAACATGAGCCGCGCCCCCTACCACGTCGCCGCCGCCCGTTGGGGCCAGAAGATGGGCGACACCACCATGAAAGACACCCTGGACGGCGCGCTCAACGACCCGTTCCACCGCATCCTGATGGGCGTCACCGCCGAAAACCTCGCCACCTCGCACAACATCAGCCGTGAGCAACAAGACGCCCTCGCCCTCGAAAGCCATCGCCGCGCCAGCGCCGCCACCCGCGAAGGCCGCTTCAAGGACCAGATCCTGCCGATCGAAGTGAAAACCCGCAAAGGCGTCGTCGCCTTCGACACCGACGAACACATCCGCCACGACGCCAAGCCCGAAGACTTCGCCGCCCTGCGCACCGTCTTCAAGAAAGACGGCACCGTCACCGCCGGCAACGCCTCCGGCATCAACGACGGCGCCTCCGCCGTGGTCCTGGCCAGCGGCGAAGCCGTCCGCCGCCTCGGCCTCACCCCGATGGCACGCATCGTCTCCGCCGGCCATTCCGGCGTCGACCCTGCCTACATGGGCATCGGCCCCGTCCCCGCCAGCCGCCGCGCCCTCGAACGCGCTGGTATGACGGTGGCCAACCTGGACGTCATCGAAGCCAACGAAGCCTTCGCCGCCCAAGCCTGCGCGGTCTCCAAGGACATGGACTTCGATCCCGCCAAAGTGAACCCAAACGGCTCCGGCATCTCCCTCGGCCACCCCGTCGGCGCCACCGGCAGCATCGTTACCGTCAAGGCGATGTACGAACTGCACCGCACTGGTGGCAAACACGCCCTGGTCACCATGTGCATCGGCGGCGGCCAAGGCATCGCCGCGGTGCTAGAGCGAGTCTGACAGGAGGCAAGGCCAGGGGCTCGGAGCCCCCTATACCGAACACGTGTTGGGTGATGCAGCACAGCCTTGCCTAGGTTGGGGTCGTGGGTCCGAATCCCATCGCCCGCTCCAATGACTACCACCCCACCATTCTCTCCATGCGGACAGGCGGCGTAGAACCCTAGGATATTGGGGCGTTTCTCGCATGGGGTTGGGGGTCGCTTGGTGGCCAGAACCCCACTTTCGCTCTCCGAAGCGGCAATTTTCTCCGAAGTTTGGGGGTAGGCGGATTTACACCCAACCCTCTACACCGTTGATATAGAACCTGAGTCGTTGGTGGCGGGCCAGACGGTTGGCTGAAGCGGTTGGCCAAGTGATCAACGCTGGGCGCCGACTTTCGCCGTTGCCCCAAGCCGCGGCCCTCGTTGTAGCGCTGGTTGGCGAGACCATTCCTGCGACCACCTCTGTCCCAGTTCCTCGGGGTCAGAGGCAGCCGGGCTAGACGGATCGACTTCAATCTTTTCTGCCGCGAAAAGCTGGCGCATGCGCTAGAGTTCGCAACATTCCAAGCTGGCTCGGAGGAGAGGGGCCGCGAAATCAAGGAACGCGCGTAGCTTCTGTGGCAACAGTCCCTGGCCATTTGTAACGAGACTGACCGGCGAGCGCGGTGGTTCGAACTCCGAAAGCACGGTTGCCAGCTTCCCAGCCCGCACCGGTTCGGCGACCTGGTAGGACAGCACCCTGGTGATGCCGATCCCCGCGATGGCGGCGTCGATAGCGGCCTCGGCGGTGTTCACGACCAGGCGTGAGCGAATCGCGACCGGCAGTGCATCGCGCCCCGCGGTAAAGCTCCACAATGTCGGTGACATCAGCGTCTCGAAGGTCACGCAGCTGTGGCCGGCCAGATCCCGTGGGTGGTCCGGGGTGCCATTTGCCGCGAAATAGGCCGGGCTGGCGCATGCCACGCGACGGATCGAGCCGACACGCGTCGCCACCAGCGCGCTGTCCGCCAGCGCGCCGATGCGCACCGCGAGGTCGGCGTGCTCCTCCAGCAGGTTGACCATACGGTCGGCCAGCACGAGACGGATGTTGATGTCGGGAAAGGCGGCCAGGAAGGCGGTCACGATGGGCAGCACATGCAGCCGCCCGAAGACGACCGGCGCGGTGATCTGCAACTCGCCGCGTGGCGCGCTGTATTCGCCGCTCGCGGCTCGCTCGGCCTCACCGATCTCGTCCAGGATGCGGCGGCAGGCAGCGACGTATTCCCGGCCGGCATCCGTCAGCGCGAGGCGTCTGCTGGTGCGCACCAACAGGCGGATGCGCAGATGGGTTTCCAGTTCCGACACCTTACGGCTGACGGTCGCCAACGGCATGCCCAGTCGCCGTGAGGCCGCCGAGAGGCTGCCGGCTTCGACCGCTGCGAGGAGGGTCGACATCGAATCCAGGCGATCCATGCAGGCTTCCGAATTATGGGAGGATTGGTCCCGATATTACCGCCTATTTCGCGTTGGTGGAAAGCGTCATGTGTTCGCTCGACGGGCCATCTGGCCTGTCGCGAAAGGAAGCAGACATGTCCCGCATCGCCACCCCCGCCACCATCGACGCTGCCCCAGCGGCGGCGCAGCCGCTTCTTGCGGCGGTGAAGAAGCAGATCGGCGTTGCCCCGAACCTGTTCCGCGTCATCGCCAACAGCCCGGCCGCCCTTGAGGGCTATCTGGGCCTCAACGCCGCCCTGGCCAAGGGTGTCCTGGCCCCGGCCGCGCGCGAGCGGATCGCGCTGGCCGTCGCGGAGATCAACGGCTGCAACTATTGCCTCTCCGCCCACACCTATCTCGGCAAAAACGTCGCCAAGCTCGACGATACCGAGATTGCCGCCAACCGTCGCGGCACCTCCAGTGATCCAGCAGCCGATGCCGCGCTTCGCCTGGCCGTCCAGATCGTCAATGCCCGCGGCCATGTCGCGGATATCGACATCGCCGCAGCCCGCCTTGCTGGGCTCAGCGATGCCGAACTTATCGAGATCGTGCTCCACGTCGCGCTGAACACGTTGACCAACTACGTCAATGTGGTTGCCGGCACGGAGATCGACTTTCCCGCCGTCGCGGCCGCCCGGCGCGCGGCCTGACATTCCCCCCATCGCAATCACGGAGACATCGTCATGAACACGCAGTTCCACCGCCGCACCATCTTCACCGTCATGGCCGCCGCCGCGGGCGCCGGGCTTGCGCACGCCGCCTCGGCACAGTCGCGGACCGGCGGTGCCCCGAACCTGATGCATGCCGGTCTCGGCCTGAAGGGTTACGACCCGGTCGCCTATTTCGTGGATGGCAAACCCGCGCCTGGCCGGGACACGCTCGCGACCAGCCATAACGGGCTGACCTGGCGCTTCGCCACCGCGGCGAACCTGGCGACCTTCGAGAAGGAGCCTGCGAAGTATCTCCCGGTCTACGGCGGCTTCTGCGCCTGGGGTGTCTCCCAGGGCAAGCTGTTCGACGTTGATCCCGCCACGGGATGGATGATCGCCGACAAGAAGCTGCATGTCTTCTTCAACGCCGACATCCTGAAGCTGTTCAAGTCCGATCAGGTCGCCCTGACCGCCCGTGCCGAGCAGAACTGGCCGAAGCTCAACGTCTAGTCGCGTCGCATGTGGGCACGGCTCGTGTGCCTACGAGTGGCAGGACACCGGCGGCCAGTGGCTCCGCGGCTACTTGGCCGCCGGCCGGACGACCACCCTCCCTCTGCAACCTCGGACCCTGATCATGCCAAACTATGCCAGCGATATCGCGTTCACGCCCACGATCAAGGCGATCCAGTCCCGCAAGGGTTCGCGCCCCAACTATGCCCGCATGGAAGAGCGCGGTAGCTGGCAGACCGCCATCACCGATGACCTCGCCGTATTCATCGCAGCCCAGACCAGCGTTTTCCTTGCCACCGTCAATGCGGACGGGCAGCCGTACATCCAGCATCGCGGCGGGCCTCCCGGTTTCCTACATGTGCTCGATGCGCAAACGATCGGTTTTGCCGATTTCTCCGGTAACCGGCAGTACATCACCCAGGGCAATCTGTCCGAGCGGCCCAAGGCGCATCTCTTCCTGATCGACTATGCCCAGCGGCGGCGGGTGAAAATCTGGGGCGAGGCCAGGATCGTCGAGGGTGACGATGCCCTGACCGCCCACCTGATCCCGCCGGATTACCAAGCCCGGACCGAGCACGCGCTGCTGTTCTCCGTCAAGGCATGGGACGCGAACTGTCCGCAGCACATCCCGCAGCGGCTCGAGGCCGCGGACGTTGCAAATGCGTTGGCGGCGCGAGATCAGCGCATCGCGGAGCTCGAGGCCAAGCTTGCGCGGTTCGGCGCTCAATGATGCCGGCAGGCCAACGACCAAAGGACGATGAATGAGTGGCTCAACTCCAGGCCTAGCGAACCGATGACGATTCGCAAACGGCCAGGGGGAATGGCAAGGCAGAGAGCGCCTCGCGCTGTGTCCCCCATTCGAGCGGCCACGGGTTCAACAGCATCGGCAATGTGATCCGCGCCGCCTGCCTCCCTTTCACGATTACCTGGACCACCGACGGCGTCAGCAGCGTCAGCCGCAGCACGTCGCCGACGGAGGTCCGATCCAGCTTCTCCGCCCGTGCGATGTCCGAGACGCATGCATAGGTCCCATCATCCAGCAACCGCTTCCACCGAAACGCCCACCCAATGCCTTCAGCAGCGCCGGATCGGCATTCGTCGTCATCTGCCGCGGTGCGTTGGGCAGCACGGACCCATCCGGCGCCACAATCACCGTCCGCCCCCCCCTTCTGGATCGGCAGCGGGACACACACCGTCTTCGCCATCGCAGCGATTTTGCCGACGTGGTGGCAGCATGCGATGGTCATCGCGTGAGAAAGGCGAAGTGACCAAATCCAACGCTGCAGCGCTGCCACTGGCCCTGCTGACGGTTGGTGGCGCCGGTGGTCTGCCCCCCTTGAAGTGATCCACCCACAATGGGGCAAGATTGCCGGAGGAGGATCGCATGGGACGCAAGCATCACAAGCCTGAGGAGATCGTGGCCAAGCTCCGTCAGGTTGAAGTTCTGACTGGGCAGGGTCGATCGATCGCG